>JAGQQC010000327.1 GCA_020426395.1 Planctomycetaceae bacterium | reverse complement strand
TCGGCAACTGGGGCATTCGTCCTAATGAAGAGATTCCGCCCACAGCCGGTTTACAAATCAGAAACCTGGAAGAAGCTCGCGATGTCTTCCGGGAAAATTATGAAACAGTCGAAGAAGATCTCGGCCGTTTACAACGAAGTTTGCTTCCGAAATTAATTGCCGGTTGGAAAATGATCATCATTTTTTTCCTGCTGGCGGCTGGACTCTCTACTCTCTTACTCCTCGTTGTGGATCCCGCCTGGATTGGTCTGAAGATCGAGCAAGCGAGTGAACAATGGATGAAGTACAGCATCGGTATTGGAAGTGGAGTCAGCCTGCTAATCTCTCTGGTCTTCTATTTCATGGTCATGGGAAAGGCGAAGGATCGTTTTTATCATCTGCAAGAATCATTGGTGAATTGCCAATATGCCCAACGGATGTGGGTGAAATATGGTAAGGCGGAACTGGATCGCGAAAAGAAAGAATACATCCGCGTCTATAAAGAGATCGAACGCCAACGGCAAGTCGCTCTGAATAAAGTCGAGACGCAACATGAAGCCCGGATGAAAGAAATCGAGGAAAATAACTCAGAGTTACTCACAAAACTAGAAAATACTTATAACCCGAAAATTGCCAGCTTGGAAGAAGCGCGACAGACAGCCATCAATCAGGCCGGGGAAGCCTATCAGCAGCATTTGCAACAGATGACCTCTCAATTCAAAGAGCAGTACGGTGATCTGGAATCGCAGCAGAATCAGTACTTACAAGGGCAACAGTCTGCCGAGCATCAGACGCGAGAAGGGATGACCGAGCGTTGGCAGGAAGCTCTTTCGACGCTGGATGACCGGGTTCATCACATGATGGATATCAGTGAGCGGGAAACTCCAGATTGGGCTGAGTTGGTAAAACCGAATTGGGCACTTCCCACGACCATCCCCAATGGCATTCGTTTGGGAGATATGAAATTTGATATGGCCGACATTGAGGAAGCGATTCCGATTGATGGCAAATTAATGCCGGAGCATACAGACTACAATCTCCCCCTGGTGTTGCCCTTCCCAAATGACACATCCATGTTGGTCAAGACCCATACCGACAGTCGAGAGAAATGTTCCGAGATCATGCAGTCAGCCATGTTGAGGCTGTTGAGTACACTGCCCGCAGGGAAAGTGCGGTTTACGATTATTGATCCCATGGGACTGGGGGAGGATTTTTCTTCCTTCATGCACCTGGCTGATTATGACGAACTGATGATCAACAATCGTATCTGGACTGAACCGGGACAGATTGATGCTCGCCTCTCTGAGCTGACAGAACATATGGAGAACGTTTTTCAGGCGTACTTGCGTAATGAGTATGAAACCATTGAAGATTACAACCATCATGCCGGAGAGGTTGCCGAGCCTTATCGAATTCTGGTTGTGGCGAATTTCCCTTATAACTTTAACGACACCTCGTCCAAACGCTTACTTTCCATCGCAAGTAGTGGCCCTCGTTGTGGTGTTTATACACTCATCAGCGTCGATACGAAGCAGAAACTTCCCCACGGGTTCGATATTGAGGAACTCGAAAAGTGTTCGACCACATTTGAGTGGAAAAATGGCAAGTACTACCTCTCCTGTCCGGAATTAAAAAACCTGGAACTCGATTTTATCGCCCCTCCTGAACCCCAGTTGTACGGGCAAATTGTCCGGCGAATTGGTGAACTTTCCAAAGATGCCCGTCGCGTTGAAGTCTCCTTCGAGCGGGTCGTACCGAAGAATGGACGAATTTGGGAAAACAACAGCCAGTCGGGATTGTCAGTTCCCCTCGGTCGGGCCGGGGCGACCAAGTTGCAGCATATGAACCTGGGTAAGGGGACTTCACAGCATGTTCTGATCGCTGGTAAGACTGGTTCTGGTAAATCGACTTTCCTGCACATCTTGATCACCAACCTCGCTTTGTATTACTCCCCCGACCAGGTACAGCTTTTCCTGATCGACTTTAAGAAAGGGGTTGAATTCAAAACTTATGCAGCACACAAATTGCCGCATGCTCGTGTCATTGCGATTGAATCGGACCGGGAATTCGGAGTTAGTGTGTTGGAACGCCTGGATGAAATGTTGAAGGAGCGGGGCGATCTGTTCCGTGACCATAACGTCCAGGATCTGGCCGGCTTCCGTAAAGCACGGCCCGATATGCCGATGCCAAGGGTCATGTTGATCGTCGACGAATTTCAGGAATTCTTCGTTGAGGATGATAACCTGGCCCAGAACGCGACCCTCTTGCTCGACCGACTGGTTCGACAGGGGCGTGCGTTCGGAATTCATGTTCTACTCGGTTCCCAGACTTTGGGTGGAGCCTATTCGCTCGCGCGAAGTACCCTCGGCCAGGTGGCGGTTCGTATTGCCCTCCAATGTAGTGAAAGTGATGCTCACCTCATATTGAGTGAAGACAATACGGCGGCCCGCTTGCTGACCCGCCCCGGGGAGGCGATTTACAACGACGCCAACGGTTTGCTCGAAGGAAACCATCCATTCCAGATCGCCTGGTTGGGAGATGAGACCCGCGATAAATATTTGAATATCATTGCGAATAAAACGCGTGCAGAGGGACTCCATTACGAACCACCAATCGTCTTCGAAGGGAATATTGCTTCCGATGCGGCCCGGAACGATGCCGTTACCGAGTTGGTTCAAACTCGTCCAGAACATCGCGAAGCCGCATTTCCTCGCTTGTACAAAATGTGGTTGGGAGAAGCCGTTGCCATTACAGACCCGATGTATTGTGAGTTTCGTCGGCAAAGTGGTAATCACTTGATGATGGTCGGGGCTCAACCTGATTCCGCCCGGGGGATCCTCGCGACTGGCGTCGTCAGTCTCGCGGCCCAATTACCTACCACCTGGACTCCCGAAACATTCACCACTTCTTCGTCACTTGGCAGTGAAGGCTCCGGTTCTTCCGGCAACGATCCTTTTGGAAGTTTCCCTGAATTCCCTGGTGGAAGTTCAAGTTCCGGTACTTCAGAATTTTCCGACGACGATGGTCTTCTGTCAGATGATCTCGGGGCAGCTTTGCCCGCCGATGATGACGACGAATCGAGTGTTCCGAGTATGTTTCGTAAGCCAGTGAGCTTCGAGTCCTCATTTGGGGAAAGCTCCAGTTTGTTTGGCAAGCCGGAGAGCTCTGAATCGAGTTCGTTGGGAGATCCAGACAAACCGGCCGCGACATTTTATCTGTTGGATGGGGACTTCGATGAAGCTCCTGAAACGACTCGTTGGGACGAAGTTCTTCCCGCCATTCCACATCAAGTAAAATTGGGCGGCGTTCGGAAAGCGTCCGAATATCTTGAAGAGGTCGCCAGCCATGTTGCGTGGAGAAATAAGTCGGAATCGACTGACAAGCTACCTCCGATTTTCGTTGTCATTTATCATCTCGGACGTTTCCGGGACCTGCGAAAGGCAGACGATGATTTCGGGTTCGCCGCTTCACGGAGTTCGAATGTCATCTCGGGTGCCGATCACTTGCAGAAGATTATTAAAGAAGGCCCGGCCGTCGGAGTCCATTTGATGATCTGGTGCGATAGTTACAGTAACGCGACCCGTTGGATGAGTACGCAGTTGCTGCGTGAGATGGAAACCCGCGTTGCCTTTGATATGAACGCGACCGATTCGAGTAACTTCATTGATACTCCCGTCGCTTCTCGGTTGGGCACACACCGTGCTTATTTCTATCAGGAAGATCAAGGACGCCTGGACAAGTTCCGGCCATACGGTTTCCCTTCTGCTGCCTGGATTGACTGGGTTGGTTCGTACCTTGATCCGACTCGGCAACCAATTGCTCAGCTTCCATTTGTAGTGGAGGAAGATCCGGTTACGATTATTGAAACCGAAGCCGTTCGTAAAAATGAATCAGTACAGCCGAAAACAGAGAGCGATAGTGTTCCGTCTGATGGTGCAGGAACAGAAGAGCCTGCACAGGAAGTCGTAGAGCCACTGGATTCGGACAATTCTGAGGTAACTTCGACCGTCACTAACGAGGATTCCGGTGCCTCCGATGCCAGTTCAGAGGCGAAGAAAGCAGATCAAGAAGACGAAGAAAGCGACTTCGATCTCAGCGACGATATCGATCTTTGGTCAATCTCTTGAGATGCTTTATTGTCTGTCAGGTTAAACGTCAATGTCGTCGGCGAAACTGGATTCGTCCATAATGACACGATATCGTTCTGAGGCATCTTTCCCCAAAAGTTGGGCGAAAGTGCTGTCTGCTTCAAGTTGATTCTCGATTTCGACTCGGAGTAGAACTCGTTTTGTCGGGTCGAGAGTCGTTTCCTTGAGCTGCTTGGCATCCATTTCACCAAGCCCCTTAAAGCGGGTCACTTCAATTTTTCGATTTGCAGGGAGGCTGGAAATAATCTCTTCTTTCTGGGCATCGTCCTGGGCATAGAGGACTTCCTTACCCACTGCAATTTTGTAGAGTGGGGGCTGGCCAATGAAGAGTCTTCCCTGTCGTATGATTTCCATCATATGACGGAAGAAGAAGGTTAGCAGCAACGTGCTGATGTGGTAACCGTCACTATCCGCATCCATCAGCAGGATAATGCGTCCATAGCGAAGCTGGTGCACATCAAAGTTCGGCCCGATACCAGTGCCTAATGTCTGGACCAGGTCTTTGACTTCCTGGTTATTCATAATTTTGTTCAGTGACAGCGATTCCGTATTGAGGATTTTTCCTCGTAAAGGGAGAACTGCCTGTGTTTTCGCGTTCCGGCCCATGACAGCGGTGCCGCCGGCTGAATCCCCTTCGACGATGAACAGTTCGGAATCTTCTGTGGAAGAGGCCTGGCAATCGAGTAGTTTTCCAGGCAGTGTGCTTTTCCGAGAAGAGGCGGTCTTGCGTCGAACTTCGGAAACGGCCTGACGACTTGCCATACGCGCCCGGGCCGCCAATACAATTCGTCCAATGACGGCATCCGCAATGGTTGAGTTATTATTCAGCCAGTTTTCCACTCCGGATCGAACCAGTCCTTCCACGACCGAACTGACTTCCGGATTGTTCAGTTTTTCCTTCGTCTGTCCCTGAAACATCGGATCGCCATGAAACAGGGAGACGACGCCAACAATCCCCTCACGGATGTCGTCATTGCTAATCGTCAGTCCTTTGTGTTTGATGTCATGCACATCCATGTAATTCTTGACGGCTTTAGCGACACCCGAGCGGAAACCCGCCTCGTGTGTTCCGCCCGCATGGGTGCGAATTCCATTTACGTAACTGCGGATATGCTCATCAGTCGCTTCAGTCCAGCAGAAGGTGCATTCGGTCCGAATATCCCCATCCTCTTTTTCGGCGAAGAAACGCTGATCGTGAATCGGTTTCTTGGATGTTTCCGTCGTTAGTTTTTCCAGATATGACCGAATACCATCCGGATGGCTTAGTTCAAATGTCTCCCCTTTATGTTCATCAACAAATTTGATCGTCAAACCACCATGAATGT
>JAGQQC010000326.1 GCA_020426395.1 Planctomycetaceae bacterium | reverse complement strand
TTTTACACACGAAAAGACCTTGAAAACGTGGTTTTGCGCCGCCAGAAGTCGCTACGTTAATATGTGACACGTAATAGTAACCGCTTCAGTTAAGTGCTTCAGTTAAGTGCTTCAGTTAAGTGCTTCAGTTAAGTGCTTCAGTTAAGTGCTTCAGTTAAGTGCTCATCGCTGTAGCCAGAAAAGTTCGAGTGAAAGCCTACCCAGAGTTCATCTTCTCAACATAAATAAAAACAGGCCCGATCTCATGATGAGTCGGACCTGCCTGTTATTCTTGGATTCACGTTACACCAACAGATAGAAGCTTAGTCTTCCAATGGTTTCACACGAATATTACGGTAGTAGGTAACACTTTTAGGATCATGCTGCTGCAGAGCGAAAGAGCCTTTGCTCAGTTTGCGATGACCAATGACTCCTCCGGAAGCTTCATAATCACCCGTTGTTCCGGCAGGTTCAACATAAGTATACAGCACTTTGTCATCGATCTTCACAGTAATTGTGTCTCCTTTGACGATGATGGTCTGGGTCCACCATTTGTTGTCCTGAGCAGGAGTCTCGAACAGTTTGATAACATTGTACAGGCTGCCCGTTTTCACCGGATCACCATGGGTCACGTTGACTTGAGTTTCATAACCTTCCGTCGGCCAGCTTTCACAGTACTTGGTGTGAAAATAAATACCACTGTTCGAACCTGGAGTCGTCATCACTTCCGCTTTGAATTCAAAGTTTTTGAATTCCTGGTCCGTGTATAGGTGAGAACGGTTACCGTGGGCTTTGATCATACCGTCGTTGACTGTCCAGGTTCCGTTTTCGCTGACTTTCCAGCCAGTCAGATCTTTACCATTGAACAAGGTGATCCAACCTTCTTCTTTTTCCTCGGCAACACCGGTTGTGATCGCAGTGATTACCAACATCAATGACAAGAACAATTGTTTCATCAGGATTTCCTCAGTTGTCTACTTTTGCTAATGATTGAGAGGGCTAAGACTCGGCTGGGATAAGACAAAAAAGACCAAGTCAGGCCAGTTGAGATTGAGCAAGAGGGCAGGAGATGTTGCCGAACATCCGTGAATGCACAGTCCTGCAGAATCAAGGCAGGATGTCCACTTTAACCAACCTGTGGGGGAAGAGCAACCTGCTAAACCAGGGGAATTAGAGAGTCTGCCTTCCCGTCAGTTTTCACCGATTTTCTTGATGAAGCTGATGACATCCGCCATTTGTTTCGGAGTGATGTTCTTTTCCATGCCCTGAGGCATCAGAGAAAGACCACTGGAAGAGAGTTCATCGATATTAGACCGTAAAATCGTTATTTCTTTCCCTTCCGATTGCCGCAAAGTAATGCTCTCGGCTGATTCGGCTGAGATTATTCCACTATACAGTTTGCCATCCTGCGAGACGGCTGTGTAAGAGACAAAATTGGCCTGGGTTTCCCGATTCGGATCAAGGATGGCAATCAGTAGATCTTCCTCCGATTTATTCTTCACGGAAGCGAGTTCGGGGCCAACTTTATGGCCTTCTGAACCGACCTGATGACAAACGGAACAGTGCTTCACAAAAAGCTGATGCCCCTGTTCCCGGTCAGTCTCACCAGCAAGAGCCTGGGAGTAGTTCGCGATCACTTTTGCCAGTTCTTCGTTACTGGTCGGCTGGAAAAGTTTCAATGCCTTCGCTTTGATCTCCTGATTGGGATGATTTTGCAAAAGCTGTTTTCGCTCTTGTGCAATCTCAGCAGGTTTAACCGTTCCCGACTCGATCGCTCCCAGTAACGTTTCAACCCGGTCCGCTCGCGTGAGCATTTTCTCAACGATAGTATTGCGGACATCGGGTGAATATCCTTTCCAGTTTTCGATCAGGATTTCACCCACCTCACTCTGCCGTTGTTCTGACAAAGCCTCGATGGCCGCGAATTGCAATTTTCGAGGAACTTGAGCTCCTAATAATTCCGGTAAGGTTTCCGCAGCCAAGTCAAAGTCAGCGAATGATAAGAGATCAACGGCGTATTTACGAACACCCTCGGAGGCTTCCTCATTCATCGCGATATCGGCCGCTGCCTTAAACTGTTTTTCTGCCAACTGCTTTACCGATGCGGAAGGCCGGTCAGAAACCAGATACGCCGTCAATCCAGCTCCACTACGAGCCAGTCCTTCATTTAACGCTGAAAGAACCAGCCGCTTAGCGGCTAATTCATCCTGATAGTGCAACACCGTTTCAAGCAGATGGTTGGTTTCCGCCGTCTCGTTACGAGCTCCTACAATTCGAGCCAGTTCTACCACATAACCTGCCAGAGAAGTTTGATCATTCTCGATATAATCCCGGGTCAATTGCAGAGCCATTTCTTCTGCTACGGGGTTAACGGAAGAAAGAATCGCAACCCGCATGTCTCTGTCATCGGGATATTTACGGGCCAGTTCAATCAGGGATTTGACACTCTCGATGGTATTCAATTCTCCCAGCGTAAATGCCAATTGCCACTGCACGATATATTCAGGATCGTCCACGAGCCTAAGCGCCGCTTTCGCAACATTCTCATTTTCCTTGATGACGGCATCCGCCAGTTTTAATCCATGGACTCGTAGCCAGGGTTCCTCATCCGAGAATGCGGAGATGATCAATTCCGGTTTCAGAGCGTTGAGATCTCGTAACGTCCACAGAGCATGTAAACGACCCAGTGGATTTTTTGTTTCGGTATAGAACTTTTCCAGTTCTGGGACCACCGATTGGTCCTTACGTTCCAGCAACAGCCGCTGTGCAGTTTCACGATTCCAACTGTTCTCGGATTCAAGTTGCTTTACCAGTTCTGCATTGGAAGCTTTTTGCAACTTGGGAAAATCGAGTTTCTGCATCATGGGTGCGACGATTCGATAGACTCGTCCCCGATCGTTACCGCTTTCCAGATAGAGATATTTCTTGATATCTTCAGGAATCGAATACGGATGCTCGATGGTTTCCCTGTACATATCCAGAACCATCAAAGTCCCATCCGGGGCATTCACAAAATTCACCGGACGAAACCACGTATCGCGCGCCCGAATGAACTCGGTATTTTGATCAGCTCGTTCCGCCAAAAACGCAGCGCCGTTTGGTTTCAATGTCTTGCGATGAATCAGGTTTCCTCCAACATCTCCGATAAAAGCATTCCCTCGATATTCCTCTGGATAGGCTGACCCCCGGTAAATGGTCACCCCCGTGGCCGACGTAAAAAATCCGACCGGAACCAACTCATTCGCCGGTAACCGTTTTGCAAAAGCGGGATCCGATGCGCGTCGTTTTGTTCGAATAATTCGCCAGGGCTCGGGAGGACTGATTCGGAAAACGGTAGCCGCGGCACCTTCTTTAGCAATGGAACGGGAAACCCCGGAAACCGCGAGATAAGGGTTTCGTTTCAAATATTCGAGAGGGTGAACCACTTGAATAATGTGATTACTGTTGGTCGCTTCAAACCGGTTTCCCCAATCATCCATGGACTGGCCGAATTGATTCGCTCCACTAATCGGTTCAAATTCGAGCGTCCAGGGATCAAACCGGAAATCCTGTCCACGCAGAGAAAACAGTTCTTTTCCATTGCGGGTCAACATGCCTCCATTGGAACCAGAAGCACCATAAATTTTTCCATCCAGTCCCCACTTCAAATTGTTCGCCAGTCCCTGCACATTGTTCCGGTCGAATCCGGTCGCGATCACTTCATGATGATCAGAAACGAAATCTCCGTCGGTATCTTTGAAGTAATGGAGATTCGGAGGGGCAATGACAAAAACTCCCCCGTCAAACGCACAAACAGAGGTCGGCCAACTGATCCCCTTGGCGAAGATGGTGCTTTTATCCATATTCCCATCGCCATCCGTATCCCTTAATAAACGTACCACACCCACGTCCGGGCGTCCCGGGGCGGTCGGGTCGTAACTGACTGGATATTGCGAAAAGGGGTATCCCCGCATTTCAGCGACATACATTAGGCCATTCGCATCGAAACAGGCATCAACAGGATCCGCGACGAGGGGTTCCGCTGCAAAGACTTCCAGCGAAAACCCGTTTTGAACTTCGATCACTTCTTGTACTTCATTAAGCTCAACAGCCGGCAAACGAACTAAATCCCGTTCCAGATTTTCATCCTCTAGCGCTTTTTGAGCTGGCAGACTCTGTATACAGATTGTCCCGATAAAACATAGAACCGCCCCCAGAATCAGCATTGGACGTGCTGTTGACCAACCGGTATGCATACAGATCACCTTTCCGTGCAACTGAAGCTTATTTCAGTAAGTAAGAAGGAATTTCGATAACAAAGCAATGAAGTAAAAGTCCAAACCGCGACGCATAGAGCCAAATACGGCTTATATCAAAGTTAGCCAATGTGCATACATTTCACAATCACTTAGTGTCAGTGACCGAGAAACTTACGGAAAATACTAAGCAATCCGAAGAGGGCAGGGCACCCGTATCAATGAGCAGAATGCAGCCTGAGAATTATGGTTGATATGAGCTATAGTTCGAGCTCGGCTCCGGGGAACACGGGACCTTCGACACAGGTCCGGCGGTAATCCCATTCGCCGTCGGGTTGACGGACACGCGTTACACAACTGAAGCAAGCTCCAAAGCCACAGGCCATGGGGGTTTCCAGTGAAAGCCAACTGGGAATATTCGCTTCCAGACAGATATCACGGACGGCCTGCATCATCGGAACTGGACCGCAGGTATAAACACGATCGGGAGCATTCCCTTCATCAATCGCCCGCTTGAGCAAATCTGTCACCAAGCCATGATGGCCCATTGAACCGTCGTCGGTTGAAATCTGCACGTCCAGTCCAGGCTGCTCAAACATATTGAGCCCAGCTAAATAGTCTTTAGAGCGTGCCCCATAACAAAGCGTGACTTTATCCGGTAGGGTGTCCGTCTGGCGATTTGGATATTGAAACAGCCCTAGCGCCTCGCGCGCGACTGCCAGAAAGGGGGTCTGTCCGATCCCTCCCGCAATCATCATGAGGGAGCCCCCAGTCGGTTCCGGGAATCCATTCCCCAGCGGCCCCCAGATTTCAACCTGTTGGCCAGGCTGCCAGGTCGCCATGATGTTTGTAAGTTTGCCGACGATGACATAACCAAAATCAAGGCCGACAACCTCTCCGTTTTCCTCATACACATCAAAGAGGGCAAATGGACGGCCAAGCAAAGGATCGGAACAACCAGGAACGCGAACCATAAAGAACTGCCCCGGAACAATCTGTCGGGCAATCTCCGGACAGTAAAGCCGGATGCGATACGTATCTTTAGCCAGTTGTTCCTGCTCAACAACCGTGACCTGCTGCTGTTGCGAAGTCGTTACCAAACCGGGGAGGGGGTGATCAGACATCTGTAAAAGTACGTTCCAGAAATATTGCGAAATCAATTAGAAGTGATCCTAAAACCCTCTGATGGGCACATTGCCCCTTATTTTTCAGGTTGAACAACAACCACAACCAGGTTTCAGGATGGTTTCGAGCTCTTGCGAAAGTTTACTTTCGCTTGTTTCGCTTCGGTTTTCCAGCGGCAGGTTTTCTTTTTTGAGGGTTCGCTTTCGA
>JAGQQC010000325.1 GCA_020426395.1 Planctomycetaceae bacterium | reverse complement strand
AATTAACCGAGCCAAATCAGTTCGCTGATCGAACAGCCTCTCAACCAACACAACTTAAAGAGCCAGCAGCCTTTCCAGAATTTAACTCTGAACCCGCATTCGCTGAAAATGATCCTGGCCTTAATAGCGAAGAACCTGCCTTCGGCAGTGAGTTGAATACAGAACCTCAGGCATTTTCGTTTGAAGGAAATAATGAGCCTGCACTGGAAAATGAACCTGAACTAACTGAATTTGGCTCCAACGGAACAACAGCCCCGGCATTTGCCCCACTGGAAGAAGAGCAGGAGCCAACAGGCCCTTCATTTAATGGTGCATCCGATTTTGGAACGGGAAACAATGGACCGTTAATGGTTGCCCCCGAGGAAGAAGCCTTTGGTGAAATTGAGAGTGAACCTGAATCTGGTGAACCAACCCCAATTCGCTCCCACGCCGAGGACGAAAAATCGACTTCGCCACGCATCACTTCATTAGCGGATAGAGACGGAGGCTTCAATTTCAACGGTCAGCCGGAATCCGTTGACGAGGATCCTTTCTCAAACGATCTCCCCGAAAACCCATCCTCTCTCTCTGAGTTCGAAAATGGGGATTCCAATTCAATTGAAGCAGAACCATCACCGCTTCCCGTATTCGAAATGAATCTGGCCAATGACAAAAACTCGGCATCGTCCGAGGCAGGCCCTCAACCACTTAATACTCCCGCAGAAGCCAGTCCTCTGGACGATTCGCAACCAGGTGAATTCATCGGAATCGGTGTCGTCACTGACGACATTCCGCAGGGACTACAAAAGCCGGAAGTCACACTCGAGAAAATCGCTCCAGAAACGGTCATTCTCGGTGAGCCGATGGTTTATCAAATCATCGTTAAGAATGTAGGCGGCAGTGTTGCCCGGAATGTCGTAGTCGAAGACCGCATTCCACGTGGCTCGAAACTGACCGGCACCAAACCACAAGCTCAGCTCGATCCGGAATCAAAAAAACTGGCGTGGAACCTGGGTGATTTACCTGCCGGAGAAGAAGTCACGATTGCGGTCCGCGTGGAACCGACCGCGGAAGGGGAAATTGGCTCCGTCTCGACGGTTAACTTTGTCGCAGAAATTGGTGCCACCACGAAAGTAACCGCTCCCAAAGTTGAATTCGACTTCGTCGGACCAGAAACCGCCGAAATCGGACAATCAATTCTCTTCAAATACATGGTCAAAAACACTGGCTCTGCCGACGCCTCTCAAGTCCTCATTCGGAACTTGATTCCGGAATCACTTTCACATCCGGCTGGGAACGATCTCGAGTACGAAATCGGAACCTTGAAGCCAGGTGAAGAAAAAGAAGTGAAACTAATGGTCATGGCGATACAGTTGGGTGAGTGTGAAAACGTCGCCATCTTGACGGCCACCGGTGATGTCGAAATTAAGGACTCCGTCAATCTGAAAATCAGCGGCAACCGACTCAGTCTCAGTCGCAAGGGTCCCAAGGCCCGGTACCTGGGTAAAGTAGCCAGTTATGAAACAACTGTCACGAATGACTCTCAGACTGTCGCTCGTAATGTGACCGTGACTGAGAAAGTTCCTGAAGGAATGAAGTTTGTTTCCGCAGGACAGGGGGGCCAATTCGATTCGATCGACCGGGTAATTAACTGGGTCATTCCAGAACTTCCCGGTGAATCATCGCAAGTTTTGAATGTCACACTTGAAGCCACTGCCGAAGGAGACCAGCAATCCTCCGTTTCCGTCAGTGAAACATACGGAAAACCAACTTCTCTTGCTTCGACGACGACGGTCAAAGGATACAGTACGGTTTCCCTCTATGTTCAACCGCTTGATCAGAACGCCGGAATCGAAGTCGGGGAAACGGTCGTTATGAAAGTGAATGCCCAAAGCAAAGGAACCTCACCTTCGACTGCCGTCAAACTGAAAATCTCGGTTCCACCGGAACTTGAAATCATTAATGTGAAAGGTCCGGCCAAGTTTCATAAATATGGAAACGAAATCGAATTCGATGAAATTGGCTCACTCCCCCTTACTCAAGCTGCCAACTTCGAACTGAAGCTTGAGGCCAAATCATCCGGCGATGTTCGATTTAAGGTGAGTGCCGAATCAAACGAGATGAAATCCCCCGTCAGCAAGGAAGAAGTCATCCTGATTTTGAACTAATAGTAGGTCAGGCACTGCCTGACTTATCTCCAAGAATGATTCGCAACACGCTTTTATTCAACAAAGCTTTACAACGATATTAAACGTCGAAGTTTAATTGGCAAGCCGATATTCATTTCCGATTACTGTGATGGTAGTCGCTCAGAAAGTTCGTCAGGCAGTGCCTGACCTACAATAAGCAGAACTATCTGAGAACTTCGTTCAAAGCAACGACCAATTAAAAAAGCCTGATCCTCCAGCCGGGGATCAGGCTTTTTTGTTGATCGACGGGGTCGGCTGTCAGTCGCCCATCAGTTTTCTCGCCAGTCTTTTCAGGGCTTCGTTTTCAATCTGGCGGACCCGTTCGCGAGTCAGTCCCAGATTCTCGCCGATCTCTTTCAGCGTATTCGGTTCGGTCCCATCCAATCCAAACCGCATTCGCAAAATGCTCGACTCCCGGGGATCCATCTCTTCCAGCAGTCGATAGACGTGTTCCAGGTTGTCGTTATTGATGAGGTCGTCTTCCGGGCCTTTCAACCGCTCATCGGGAATGATGTCGCCGAGCGTGCGACCATTTTCCTGGTTTCCGTCCGTCTGGGGGGTGGCGTTATATAATTGAATCGCCTTTTTGACGATACGGAGTTTCTTCTTGTTCAGTTGCAGTTCTTTGGCAACTTCCTCCATCGTCGGCGTGCGGTTGAGTTCGTCCTGCAATTTGGCAGTGGCACGTCTCCACTTGGTCAGCAGCTCAACCATATAGGCTGGAATGCGGATCGTCTTGGCGGAATTGATGATCGCACGTTTGATTGACTGCTTGATCCAGTAGCTGGCGTACGTACTGAATCGTGTATTCATGCCGGGGTCGAAACCTTCAACCGCACGCAATAAACCGAGGTTCCCCTCCTCGATCAAATCCTGAAGCGGCAACCCTTTATTCGTATAGGCTCGCGCAATGTTCACAACCAGGCGGAGGTTGGCGCGGACCATGCGATCACGGGCGGCCATATCTCCTCGGCCGATTGCATACGAGAGTTCCTTCTCTTCATTTGCGGTGAGAAGCGCCGTTTCATTGATTTCGCGGAGGTAAGTCTCCAGGGGAGCCTGTACTCCGGTACTACGACGCCGAACTTTCGTCTTTTGCATCTGATACCTGCCGTACTTCAGTCGGGATTACATCAAATTTGGAAATCAGGTCGATCCAGCGAGCCTGAAACAACCTGCACGCCTTGTCCAGGATTTTGAAACCTCTGTTCGAACCAACATCACTCCAGAGATTTCTTCGGAAGGGGAATTTCCCATTTAACAAATGGGAAGCCCCGTTCCGGGACAACACGTCACAATTGAGATGTGGTGCCTATGCCATATCGTCGCCCCGTCAAACGTTGCTGGACTTTACCTGCACTTATTGCCGGATATCTCTGTGAAGCTGTACGGATTGCGCAGATTTAACAGTTCTGACGACAAAATGGGTTTTGATTGACGATCACGGAGGCTAAGGTTGCCGGGAAAACTGTTCCGTCTGAGGTGAATGGGTGGTTGGTCTCGGGCTCAAACTGAAGATATAATGGACTAACGAACCAGCGCGATGTTCACAGGGATTCTCCTCACCCGATTTCTGCAGGCCAAACCGAGAAAGGGAATAGTGGCAAAACGAACAGATGTCTTTCGACATCAGTAAACTTGTTCACAAAACCTTTCGCCCCCCTCTAATTGTCCCTGATTGACATTACCACACCGCGAATTTCACCCTGTTTAGACGACAACGCCTGCACCAATGAGCCTCTTTTCCTTCTTGAATAAATCTGGCGCACGACAACCCAAGGTTGACCTGAAAGAGAGGTACTACTTTCAGGCAACGGCTGGCCCGGGAAGCATGTCCAAAGTCTGGCGCGCCACTGAGCGGGGAACAGAACGTCGATTCGCCATTAAAATTCTCGACAAGCAAAAAACCGCCCGACTTGAAGAACGGTATCAGGCATACAATAAACCCAGCGAAGCGGAAATCACGTTGCAGCTTGATCACCCCAATATCGTGAAAGCTTACGAAGCCGGATTCACGCTGGAGGGTGAACCGTACCTGATCATGGAATTGATTGATGGAGTGAGCCTCAGTTATCTGGTTGACCTGCAAAACTCACGCATGAAAAAACAGGCTCTCTCCTTTATGATTCAACTCGGACAGGGACTGGCCTACCTGCACGAGCAAGGTTTTCTGCACCATGATCTTTGTCCTCGAAATATCATGGTGACGGATGATAACCGGGTAAAGTTGATCGACTTCGGTCTCGCAGTTCCCAATACTCCTGATTTTCAAAAGCCAGGAAATCGAACTGGAACGGCGCAATATATGGCTCCCGAATTAATCAAGCGTCAGCGAATTGACCAGCGTATTGATTTATTCGCCTATGCACTCACCTGCTATGAGATGGTCACCGGAAAACTACCTTGGAACGCAGGTGACACCTACGAATCGGTGCTGAAATATATCAACTCTCCCCCTAAAGACATTCGAGAGTACAGCCCAAAACTCGACGAACAATTGGCCGAAACGATTATGAAAGGCTGCTCCACGAATCCGGACGACCGTTTCCAGAGCGCGAACGAAATGGTCGAACAACTGGTGCAGGTCTACCGCCGATTGAAAGCCCGAAAAAGATCGCAAAGTTGACGGAGGAGATTGCAGAGTGGGACGGTCTGCTTTAGGATCCGACCTGACTCCCCGCGGCGAACGTCGCTCATTTTTCAGCACGGATGAACTCAAAACACGATGTCGGCCCACCTCTCCAGTTTGAATCCCCCCCAACGTGAAGCCGTTCTCACTCGCGAAGGGCCCTTACTGGTCCTCGCCGGAGCAGGCACCGGAAAAACTCGCGTTATTACCTACCGTATGGCGGAATTGATTCGCCAAGGTGTTCCGGCTGACCGCATTCTCTCAGTAACATTTACCAATAAAGCCGCGAAAGAAATGGGAGAACGCACGAAGCAGTTACTGGAGGGAAAACTGAAGTCTCGTCCCTTCATCTCCACTTTCCATGCATTATGTGTTCGCATCCTGCGGCAGGAAATTGAGCACCTCGGTTACCCGAAAACGTTTGCCATCTATGATCGTGGCGATCAGGAGTCCGCCGCCCGCACCGCTCTGCGTGAATGCCGCATGGCGGATTCTGCGATGCGTCCCGGTGACTTACTGAACTATATCAGCCGTTGGAAAATGGCCGGTCATTCCCCGCGGACAGCCCCCGATCTCGCCACAAATGATAAAGAATTTCTGGCCGCCGTGGCCTTTCGCCGGTATCAGAACAACATCAAAACCTCCGGCGGAGTCGATTTTGATGATTTGCTATTACTGACCTCAGAACTGTTTCAACAATTCCCCGAGGTGCTTGCGAAATATCAGGAAAAGTTTCGCTATGTTCAAATC
>JAGQQC010000324.1 GCA_020426395.1 Planctomycetaceae bacterium | reverse complement strand
GTTCCCTGGCAATTTTCGGGCTTCTTTTCATCCCGCATCGGTCGCATCACAACCGCTTCCTCCTGGAGAAGCTTCTGAACCGTCGGCGTATAACCAATGGAGATGGAATCCCCAAGGATGAGCACGCGGAGTTTCGTTGACTCATCTTCAGCTCGCGCGGTTGAAAGGATCCCCACAACAGCCAGTGAGAGCACGAGTGATTGAAATATGACAGCTTGGGATTTCATAAGAGATACCTTTGAACGCGAGCAGTTGAGATAACAGATACTGGATTCAGTATAAGCCACAAATGAGGGAAACACTACCTGTCGAGTTCAGTGATAAAAATCGTTTTCTTCGACATCATCTTTGTGCCATTATTCCGTCGCCCATCAATCGGCAGACATCTTTGAGTGTCACCGCGTTTTCGAAACGGAGGTGATCGAGATGCTGTGGTGATTGGCGCCAATCATCGGCGTAACAAATTGCCTCATACAAGCCTGAAAGCAGAAGAGTCATCGCGAAGAAGCCAAAGTATCCCCAACGTCCAATACAGGCAAACACGACCATCAGGATAAACCAAAGAGCATAATACAACACATAGAACCCAGGTTGCTCATCCGTTTTCCTATTGCACTCAGCGATCATCTCTCTCAGGACTACTACAGGGATATGAAAAAGTGCGTAAAAGAATCGACTAACCAATCCTCCACATTCATTTAGCGGTAAACGAAAACGCATTTCGTACGGGTAAGTCTCCGGTTTCATCCGTTCAGGCAATGACAGTTCGATCTTAGATATGGCCTGTAGAAGTTCCCGACCGGAAAGTGAATCTATTCTCGTTGAGGGTTTAATGCGGTCATTGTTCCCACTGTTTTCCAAATGGTACTGGAATGCTCGAAAGATGGCCGCCGGCCAGCAGTCGAACAGGCTTTGTTCGTTGCATTGAATCTCTAGCAGTTGAACGTGAGATGCCGCATGTTCACAAAACAAACGCACTTTTTCATCGCGAGTGATTTCACGATGGGGTATTCCCCAGGCCGTACAGATCCATTGTGTATTAATCAAAACAATCTCAGCGATTTCCGAATTCAAATAATGAAGATTGAATTCCGTCCACGTACAGTTTGGCTCCGGCTGCGTACCCAATGTTGTATCGCCACACACTTCACACAGTCGATCAAAGATGTACCGCCAGTCGACTTGCTTTTCGATATTCATTTTACAATCTCCATATCGAAGTTGAGAAAAGAGCGAACAAACCAGCATAACAAAAAAACACCCCACGAGAAGTACATCCTTCCCGCGGGGTGTCGGCCCGTATAAGTTTGTCCGAAAGGAGGTGATTAGACCTCTTCTGGACGATGGCTCAGTTCGATGCTGTCGGCGGAAACCATCTTTTCGTTTTCTTTGTCCCAGGCCATCATGCGGCCAGAACGCCAGGATTCGTTCGCCATGTTGACGGCCACGACACCCGCCATACCGAGTTCAACCGGGCAGTTGAGTTCTTCACCATTGCGAAGATGGTTGTGCAGGTTCGTTTCATGCAAGTGCATGTCTTCCGCACCGGTCTTTTTGTGACTGGCGATTTCTTTCTCGTTTTTGTCATCTTTGGCCACCCAGCCATCCGAGGTAAATTCGATGTAACCATCGGTTCCACGAATGATGTGGTCGATTTTACGACGGTTGCTCATGGTACCGAGGACATAAACGGTCATGCCGCGGGGGTACTCACAAATCATCTCGAAGTTATCGGGCAGATCACGACCATCATCCCATTGCCAGATACCGCCCATCCCAACAACCCGTCGAGGGTAGAGCAAATTACAGGCTTTCATAATTCGTGAGATGCGGTGGATGAAGAGGTCCGTGCAAATTCCACCGGAGTAACGGCGGTAGTTACGCCATTCGAAGTAGTGATGAGGATCCCAGTCGATTTTAGGAGCGTGGCCTAACCAGGCATTCCAATTAAGATCGGCGGGTTTGGTCGGGTATTTCTCAACCGATTCCGGCACGCGCCAGGGACCAGCGTGATCAGGATAGTGACGAACATATTCAATTTGTGCCTGAACGACATGGCCAATCATACCACCGTCGATCGCTTTACGAGCGGCGATGTAGCTATCGTCGGACATGCCCTGCACCCCCACTTGCAGCGGGAGGCCCGTTTCTTTCTGCTTCGCCCAGACTGCTTGGGCCTGTTCGATGTCGTGGGTCATCGGTTTTTCACAGTAAACCGCTTTCCCTGCATCGAAGGCATCGACCACAATGTCCGAATGCGTATGCTCTGGCACAGCCACCGTCACATAATCGACCTCTTTCATGTCGAGGAGTTCACGATAGTCGGTCAGAGAGTATTTTGCACTGGTCAGCTCTTTACCCGCATCGGCTCGGGATTTCCAGCAGTCGACGATTGCGGTGACTTCCAGGTTATTCGGTTCTTTCAACTTGTTGTAAACATTCATGTGAGCGTTACCGATTACCCCGGCTCCGATGAGACCGACATGAATTCGCTCGTTCGCACCAACGATGCCGGCGTAGCTTTTCGCGGTCCAGCTAAGTGCGGAAGCAGCGACCGCCGCCGTTCCTGTCGTTTCCAGGAATGAACGACGATTCATTTTCTTGCTGTTCTCTTCTTTATTCATTACGAATCTCCAATTGAGTCTGTGTCGATTATTTATTGAGAGTGTGGTTAGTCAGGTTTAGGGAGACGGAACCCGTTATTTGATTTTCTTGACGGAGATGTTTCGGAACTCAACCGGATCCCCATGACCACACAGGACAATATGGCCGGTTTCATTAAAGAGGCCGGGGTGTTCCCGTTTATCCAGAATGCCGTTTTTGGTCGCTTCGACAATATCTCCATCCACGATGGTCGCCCCGTTTAATACGACTTTGATCTTGGAACCGATGGCCGTAATTTCCATCTTGTTCCATTCTCCAACCGGATTCAGATGGCCACGTTCAGCAGGAATCACCCCATAAACCGAGCCGTTGTACTGATAGTCGCCGAGTGCTTTGTACTTCTCTGCGGTGTCGTCCAGCAACTGAATTTCCATTCCGTCGAACGCAGGGTTGCCAGGGATGCTGGATCGAATCCCGACTCCATTATTGCCCCCTTCCGGTAACCGATATTCCAGTCGGAAAACAAAGTCTGCGTATTTTTCCGGAGTGAAGAGGAACTTGCCTCCCTCGGCACATTTAATGATTCCGTCATTCACAACGTAACCCGTAATTCCTTCGGTCTCGGTTTTATCACCAGCTAAATGATGCCATCCAGAGACATCCTGACCATTGAACAGGCTTACAAAACCTTCTTCGCCGGCACTGGCCAGTGCGCTGAACAACAGAAGTGTCAAACTGGTAAGTACGAGATGCACACGTTTCATGAACAGAATCCTTTTGCGGAGGTGGAAATATCCAGAGATGCAGTCACAGGGAGGAGTCGTTCGACGGAGGAACCGGTCTCACCAGACGGGCGGTCGAACAACACAAGGCGAGTTATTTACTTAAATCTTAATGCTTTGCCGACCAAACGCAATTGGCCAGTCGGTGAAGATATTCAGGTGGGATAAATTAGCGCGACTTCAGAAAAAAAGCCGCTTCGAGGATTTCGCGAATCGATTGATACTGAGAAGCGAAAATCTGTGCTGTTTTCACTGTTTTTTCCCGGCTAAACGGGATGCTCAGAGCTCTTCAAACCGAGGACCAGGCTCAAAACTGAACAAATAACCCGTTCCTTCCAGGTTAACAAGTCAAACTATTACGATTAGTCACGATACCGTTTTACTATGAACTATACCAGTTGCTACTGTCACCCGGATCTCAAGGGGAACATAAACGGTTCGGATTGCAGCGGGAACAAGCCTCGCGGAGCTGGCAATCATCAGAAATAAAAAGGACCCGACAGGTATCAGCAAGCTGCTTCCCAAAGTTTGACGATTTTCCTAGCAATGTGTTTGAAACAAATTGAAACAACGCCCAACGGCGGAGAGGAAAGCCCTCTTTTCCTCCATCATCAGCGGGAATAAAAGACTTGCTGACCGACAGAACCCCGGCTTTGTACACACCTTGAATCGACTGCCGGCCAACCGCGTGATTCCCACCGCTCCGACTGAGCACTGAGAGAATTCCCCTGTGAGCACTGTTCCCAGCGTCTATCCCCAATACCTCCAAGAGGCCCCCACTCTGCGCGTGATCCACCGCGCAGAAGAAGATCGACGGGAACAATTACGTCGATATGGAAATTTTTCATTAGCGTACCACACCTTGCAAGACGGCCTGCACTACTACGAAACCGATTGGGGTTACATCGCGTGCGAACAGAAATGGGGTTACACTTTCGTTCTGGCCGACCCTGTTGTCCATCCCGATTATCTGGAAGAAGTTCTCGACGATTTTCTGGCTGAGCACAAGCGAGTCTGCTTCTGTCAGGTATCCGCTCCCCTGGCCCGGTTGCTTCACCAGCGCGGCTATTATGTCAACGAACTGGGAACGGAATTTCAAATCGATCTCGCCTCGTATCAGATTTCCGGCAAGAAAAAACGGCATATCAAGGAAGCTGTCAACCGGTTGCAGAATCTGGGCATGCAAGTCGTCGAGCGTTCAATCGAAGATCTCGACCGAACCGAAGTCGAGAATATTTCCGATATCTGGCGGAACGGCAAAGTGGTGAAAGAGAATGAAACCCGTTTTCTTTCTCGCGGTATCGTTCTGGAAGAAGAAGAGGATGTCCGTAAATTTTATTTACTGGATGCGGACAACAAAATTGTTGCGTATATTCACTTCGATCCGATTTATGAACATGACGAAGTCATCGGTTACCTCTCCAATATCAAACGTCACCGGGAAGATGCCCCCCGTGACTTCGATTTCGCGATGACCTGGCATGCAATCCAGCAATTCCGGGAAGAAGGAAAACGGATTCTGTCGCTGGGGATGGCCCCCTTCTATGAACTGGAAGATAAGACATCGGGCTTTCGTCCAAATCGGGTGACCAGTTTTTGCCTGAATAAAATCTATCAATACAGCAAAAAATCGCTGTTGAATTTTGAAGGTATGGCCGCTCATAAACGCCGTTATCGGAGCGAGAGTTTCAAAGTCTATTACGCTTCGAAAGCCCGGTTTAATCTGCTCCGCCTGCTGACCCTCGGAAAAGTCTGTCATCTCTACTAAAGGTGATCCTGAAACCCTCTGATGGGTCAAATCAAACCAGGTTTTGCAGGTTGATGAACAACCACAACCGGGTTTCAGGAGGGCTTCTCAACCTTGTCGAACGGCCATCAACTTTCGCGCTCTCCTGCTTCCCTTGCGCGCAGATTCCCCTGCCCTTCATCTGTTCTTCATGCCACTTTTCCCGGCAAATGGGTTATCAATCGGCTGTTTTATGATTGTTCTGTGAAAGGTTTTTGTAGTGGCACGGGAGTTGCGATTCAGTCCCGGTACTGTGTGCTGAGGTGCTGCCGCCCGGTGGATGCTCCTGTTGAACTGACTATTGAACATACTTACCGGGTCATGATTTATTCAGGCGGCTTGTCCTCTCGATGATCGATTTTGGATTCGCATGTTA
>JAGQQC010000323.1 GCA_020426395.1 Planctomycetaceae bacterium | reverse complement strand
GGTCTTGTCCGTTGTCGGTTCCAATTCCTCCGAACGACTGCGCCCAACCAAAAGTACCGTCGGGGTGAAGTTGCAAGACAAAGGCATCGTACCCGCCACTGCTTGTCAGATTGTAAGTGCCTGAGCCGGGGTCGAAATCGACGGTTGCCCCAAATTCGCCTGTGATATAAATATTGTTGTTTTGATCAACGTCGATACCGCCGGGGGTATCCCGACTTGTCGAACCAAATTGCCTTGCCCACAGGTAGTTCCCATTCTTGTCCAGTTTGAGAACAAAAATATCGCCCAGTCCTGCACTGGTAAAATTATGAGTTCCAGGGCCAGAATCAAGATCAACACTTCCGTAAAATCTTCCGACGACATAGACGGCTCCTGTGTGATCAGTCACCATACCCAAAGGTTCAATGTCATCATCGCCATCAATCTGCTTGACCCAAATTGTTGATCCTCGTGGATTTGACTTGGTCACGTACATACTGTGACCTGTGGTTGATGTCTGGTTCTGACTTACAGAATAGTTCCGGAAATCAGTCGTTCCTCGAAAAACACCAGCGTTATAAAGATTGCCTTCACCATCCAGAGCGACCGCTTTTCCATAGCTGTAATCTCCACGATAGTAATTGTCAAATGTTGATAACTGCGTGTTTTCCTGAACGGAAACGGTGGTGTAGTCGGTGCTTGTACGACCTTGGGAATCTGTTACCTTAAGAGCAATTCTCTGTGATAAGAAAGGATAAAATCTGACGGCGGTGAAGTTCGGGTGCATTCCGACTTCGTTCCCGTATTGTGCTGCCCCTCCTGTCTCGCCAAATATACCATCCCCATCAAAATCCCATTCGTATGTCAGCGTGGCTGGATCCTGGGTGGGATGAGTTGTTGCAGAGGCATCTAATTCCACGATCGTATCGACTTCTGGCTCATACAATCCCCCCGCATTGGCCATCGGGCCACCCGATGCGGGTAACTTCCATAGAAAAGCGTCGTTGTATCCTCCATTTTTCTCCAGGTTGACAGTCTCCATGCCTATGTCTGCATAAGCATAGGATTCGATTGAGCCTGCCACGTAGACGGAACCGTTTTGATCGATGCCAATCGCCAAACCGTAGTTGTACCAGTAGGTTTCTAATTCATCTGCCCAGCGAAAGTTGCCGTCCGTGTCGAGTGAGACAAGATTGATATGCTCGTTGTACTCATTATAGACTAGAAATTCCTCCGGTCCGGGATTGAGGTCAGTCAACCCCTGATGTTCGGTTGTGACATAAACATTGCCATACTGGTCCGTTTCAACGGCATCAATATACGGGTCGGATCCCCCTTCGAAGGCTTTGGCCCAGGCGATCTTTCCATTGCCATCATATTTGGCGATGAAACTGACTTCGGATTCAGTGTACTGAAACTGAGTGTTATATCCTGTCAGGACCTGATAGATCGCATTCGTGGGATCGAAGTCAACGCGATAAGTGAAGCGGGCTCCTAGATATACGTTTCCTTGGGAGTCGACTGCGATTCCTCCACTCCGTTCTTCATTCACCCCGCCGACAGTATGTCCCCATTGGAACTGGCCGTTTGAATTCAGTTTCATGAGTAGCAGATCGTACTCAGTTGGTTCCGTGCTGGTTACTTCGAACACACCCGGACCGGGATCAATCTCCATCGTTCCTTTATATTGGACGGTTAGAAACACATCTCCGGTTCCGCTCACGGCCATGTCTGGCGTGAAGGAGTCTGAGTCCCCGTGTAGCTGCTTGACCCAGGAAAATGCACCGGTGGAATTATATTTCGCCACGAATAAGTTAGTGGTGGTCGTTTTCGTAAGCTCTGCTGTTCCCGGGCCAGGATTGAAATCAACAGTTCCACTGAAAGCCCCTGTGATATAGACGTTGCCCGCGCTGTCCACCCCAAGATCGCTTATTTGAACGTATCCTGTATCTGATGCCAGATTAGTCGCCCAGATAAAGTTACCTGCATTGTTCAGTTTCAGGAGAAAACCGTCATTTGCCGACCCCGCATCCAGGTTGTGAACTCCCGGCCCGGGGTCGAAATCTCTGACGCCAGTGAAATATCCAGACGCATACACATTCTTCGCCGCGTCTAAGGCAATGGCCAGACTATAGGAGCTGATGCTGCCTGTGCCTGCAATGTCTTTCGCCCAGACAACATTGCCGTTTGGGTCGGTCTTGAGGATAAAAATTCCATTGCCGCTCGAATTGGTGTGTTCAATGACCCCTGCACCCGGGTCGAAATCGACCGTGTTCTGGTAGCGGCCGATCGAATAAGAGTTCCCCTGCGGATCCACAACCATGTCATAGATGGAGTCGGAACCATCTCCCCCCACATTAAACGCAAACCCGGTATTGGATAGCAAAGTCCGGTCTTCCAGCCTTTCCAACGAATACCAGCCAACTTGGTTTGCATGGAGAGAAAAGCAGGAGCGATGTTTCCGGGAGTCATTTTTCTTGGCGCGAAGGCGGGAAGTCAACCAAGTGGTGAAATTCATGAGGGTTTCTTACGTTGGCATGGGGGCAATGGGGAAAGAGCAAATGCCTGTCGCGAATTAGCTGGCCCGGAAAGTCGCGCAAGTTGATGGCGAGCAGTGATCCTGCATTGATTACATCACCCAGATGGTGAAAAGTCAACATGGTGACCTGCAACAGGGATTATCCACTTCGAAACGAAAACAAAAACATAGAGAACACTTGATAAAGATAATTCTCTTGGAAAGTTTTATAGATTCAAAGTCGAGAATACGGGGCTGAATTGTCAGTTATTTGACAGTCGAGTTACCCTCAAATCAGCAACTCATTGGATTCCTGTTCCCAATCAGCAAAGAGAGCGTCGAGTGAAATTCCATTTGATTCAAGGGATTCCAGGTGGAGATTACTGAATTCTGTATGGGCATTCTCTGCGGCCAGTCCCACAGAACCAGTGGTTACGTCGTCGGCAAATGATGCTGACAGGATCTCCTCGCCATCGACAGTTAACAGGACGTCGGAGCCGTTGACTTCCACTTGCAGGTGATAGGTTTGTCCCGCGTTGATGGTGCGGCTGAGGGCATCCCAGTCAACTTGAGCGAGTCGGTTGCCCCAGTTGCCCTGATAGTGCCCAATCAACCATTGGTTATGGCCTGCGAACAGTCCGGCGTATTTGAAATCGTTTTCATTTTTGTAATCGAAGATCACAAATCCGTTTTGTGCATCGCCCGGACTGTCAAATGTCTGGAGATCGACTGAGAATTCAAAGGCTGAACTGGTGGAACCGGTCAATTCGATTCCGAGAGAATCATTCCCCGTCGTATCAATTGTGACGGAGGTACTGTCGGACTCGCTAGAAGAAGCGAAGTTGACGGATTCCACTGGGGGCGTATAAAGAGGTGCCGGAGGGGGTGTCACATCCGTGATGCTGAAGTCGTCGAACCACGTGAAGGCATGATAGGTCGCCAGGCCGATGCCACCCTGGTTGAGGGCAACACCGAAATCGTGCGAGACAATGAACTCATCATCAACGGTTAATGAAGCGGTTGAGCCGTTTAATAGCACTTCCACATCATAAAACTGGTTCACATCAATCGTACGGCTGGTGTCATCCCAATCCACCATCGCCAGAATATTACTGAAGTTACCCTGATAGTGACCAATCACCCATTGATTCGTATCTGCATTGAAACCGGCGTATTTGAAATCGGTATCGTTCTTGTAATCGAAGGTGATGTATCCATTATGTTCCGACGACTGACCATTCTTGGCGCTGATTTTTGCTTTAGCTTCAATCTGTGAAGGAGCCGTTGTCGGATCCATCGGGAAGTAAGAAAGCGCCAGGTATTTATTCGGGTCAGTCAGGTAGGATGTATTCGCCCGCATATATTTATTAGTCTCACCAGTGGTGAAGCCCCAATACGGGCGGTTGTTGAAGTAAAGCCGCTGGGCTTCGCGATCCTCGAAGTCATCGAAGTACGGCAGCGTATCCGGCTTACCACCCTGAACGTTCAAGGCGATTTCGATATTATCGAAGGCCGTTCGCGAGTTGTAACCGGCGAAACCGACTTTGCCGTCACCGATACCATTCGTGAATGTGCCGGAGACAATCGGGAAGGTGTCGACGCTCAGGGAGACCGTGTCCCCATCGATTTTCACTAACATCTTGTAGGACTGATCGGAGTTCAGTTCGTAAGATGCCGTGGCGATTCGGTTACCGAAGTTGCCCTGATAATGGCCAATGAACCAGATATCCTGACCGACGAACATGCCGACATACTTGAAGTCGGTTGGGCTTTGGTAATCGAAGACGATGAATCCATCGTTGAAGAAACCGGGAGCGTAGTAACTGGTGACATCCGCCGTGATTTCAAAGGTCTCGGGCAGAGGAAACTCGTTATCGAGGTAAGCAACCCCCAGTCCGAAGTTTCCGCCGCCGCCGAAGAAGAGGTTTTTGTTGCCGAAGGTGTCCTGGATGCTCCAGCGCTGGCCACCGTAATAGGCGATTTGATCAGCCGTCCCGTCTTCAAAATCTTCCATGTAAGGCAAATCGGACGGGGCACCCGTGGCGACTTCTGCACCAATTTCGAAGTTATCGAAACAGGTGACCGCGTTGAAGGAACCGAAACCAGCCTGACCAGCATTGAGGGGACTGCTGAAGGTTCGCTCTACGACCCGTTTGTTATTCACGGTGAGATAGGCGGTGCTCCCTTCGACTCGAAGATGCACAAGGTATTCGGTATCCGGATCGATCTGCATCGTCGAGTTAACGACTTTGTTACCGAAATTGCCCTGGTAGTGCCCGATCACCCATTCATTCTGGCCGATGAACATGCCGGCATATTTGAAATCGGTCGGGCTCTTGTAATCGAAGATCAGGAATCCGTCGAGCCAACGGTCTGCACCAGAGAGGCCGGTCATCTCGATCGACATTTCGAAGGTGGAAGGAAGATCCGTAAGTGAATCGATTACCGCTGCACTTAAGCCGGTCAGACCGCTGTTATCGGCCTGGAACTTCGTATTGCCAGTCACTTCCACGAAGGAGAAGTTTTGTGGTTTGTTGATCACGAGCCCTTGCCAGGTGTCGTTTTCGAAATCTTGTGCATAAGGCAGGCTCACATTCTCGTTCAGCCAGACCTGGTTCGCCTGATTGTAATTGGTCGAAACGTAATCGAGATCACCGTCTCCATCCAGGTCACCAATTCCGCCCCCAAGGGTGATATTGCTGCCCAGGCGTTGTCCGCTATCGGTGAAATTTCCGTTACCATCATTCAGCCAGAGCGTGTTCGGTTCTGAACTCTTGGACAACAGCAGATCGAGATCACCATCATTGTCGAAATCGCCAAAGTCAGCCGCCCCGTTCGAGTTGATTCCGTCATCCAAGTCTTGGCCGAGGGTAAACATGCCGGTCCCATCATTCAATAGCAGCTTGGTGATGCCATTCGCCTGTGAAACGGCGGCGTCCAGATCGCCATCTCCATCGACATCTCCCAGGCTCAATCTGAGCGTAAACCCATTCGTGATGGTCACCGTCTGATGGAGTGAAAAGGTTCCGTTACCATCATTCAGGAAGACCGCATCAT
>JAGQQC010000322.1 GCA_020426395.1 Planctomycetaceae bacterium | reverse complement strand
CGAATGAGAAAACGTCCATTATATTCGCAGCCGATCCCCTGGCCGGCGAGTTCCGGCACGGGATAATCTTCGGGTAGTATGAACAGTCCATTTACGGAACGTGTCCACGGATGCGGGATCTGCACACTAGCGCGAGTTTCTTCAAATTTCTTATCCCGATCTTGCCAAGCGAGAACACCATAAGATTTCCCCGGTTGCAGGTAATTGATTTCATTGAAGGTATTTTGCACCCCCTGTTGATCGGAGACGAAGATCCGATCCTGGGCATCGATCGCGAGGCCGGTGGGATAACGGAATGCAGTTCCGACCGGTTCTACCTTGCCCGATTCGTCAAACCGCATCACGGTTCCCCGCCATTTACGAGCTTGATCATCTCGATTTTTCTGGGCGTAATCGGAACCGACCCCAATGTAATAGTAACCTTGCGAATCTTTCACGATTCCGCAGGTCCAGTCGTGGTAGTCCTCGGTATACCCCCAACCGGTGGCAACGACTTCCCGAATATCTGCGCGACCATCCCCGTTGGTATCCACCAACCGCAGGACTTCCGGTTTATGCGAAACCAGGAGTTGATTTCCCTCGGCATAAATTCCGAATGGAGAAGCAAGTCCTTCCTCAACGAGAATTAACTGGTCTTGAACACCATCCTCATTGGTATCGCGCGCGAGATAGACATCTCCCTTCAGGGACACGAAAGCGAGATCACCGTTTTCGGTGACGGTCATTGCGGTGGGCATAATGTCGCGCGACAAGGGGAGCCGTTGGCCGCTAAATCCGGGAACGGTGGTGATCGGAGTTGCCTGAATTGGTTCATTCTTTTTCAGATTCGCGGCCAAAGCCGGGGCTTTCAACTCGCATTGATATAACCAGCTTCCGGCGATTTCCCGTGCGGTCGAATTCAGTCGCACCCATGTGTATCCTTCCCTCTTTTCAAGCTTGAATTGATCCAGGCTGACGGTCTCCTGGGGGACTGACGAGACCAATTCTACTTGTGGATGACCGAACTCGGTTGCAATTTTAGGGATACTCACCAGCAATCGGCTTCCGGCAGGTAACTGCGTGGCATTGAAGCTCCGTTTCAAGCCGGTGCGGGGATCGTCGTTCTGTTTTTCGAGTCGTTCCTGAATACGGAGGTCGGTAATTTCCCCGTCAATTTCGAAGTGCATCAAATACTCAAACTCAACATGGGAATCATCCGATTGATAACTGACCAACCGGGTTGCCGAGTCATCAACGTGTTTCGGAAATAAAATTTCTCCGTTCCGTTCCAGGGCAAAGTCGGGCGCTGCCGAAAATGTTGCGAGGGGGTTCCCCGCCATATCCCAGAACCAGCTTTTTCCTACAGTTCGTTGACGCGCGAAATCGCCGACGGTCCATAACCGCAGTTGCGGTTGAGATAAGTCGAACAACAAGCTGTGTCCGTTATCAAATCCGGCTGCAAAGGAGCGTGAGACTGGCTTGTCTGTCTTGTCATCTTTGGCCAGAAAGACGTCCCGCACAATATGGGGATTCTCGCCCGGTGTCACTGCCCAATATTGTTCGACGACCGAGGGGTCGGTCGGGACTGTTAATCGCGGATCATTCAATGCCATCCAGACGGCGGCCAATTGTGAGGGGAGGTGTTCCTTGAGCACACCTTCCTTGGGCCGATTAAACGAAGGCATTTCCATCCCACGGATAATTCGAATGGGTGCCTGAACCCAGCGGAAGAAAAATTCTTTTCGCATCCGCTGACCGATTTCTTTCAGATCCGTTCCGCGTGCACCCGGTTCGACCTTTTGAGGTTTGAACTCTCCAATCTGGTGGCAGGCGATACAACTAAATCCGCGGGCCCCGACGAGTGCCTGTCCGGTAAGGAACAGTTCCTCGGTCTGATTCTCGGGAATGTCAGGAATCGCTGTCGTGGCTGGGGCCTCTACGGGGATTCTGTCATGTCCTTTAAGATAGGCGAGTAGCGCAGCCGTTTCTTCTTCCGTATGCTTGAACCGGGGCATGCGGATGGCGAGCCAATCGACGCGCACGCGTTCCTGTTTTCCGGCGATCGCTTCACTCAGGACTTCATCGCGCAGTTTGTCTCCAATCGCATTCAGGGAAGGAGGAACGAACGATTCGCTGAGTCCCTCCTGCCCAGGGACGCTTGCCGCAATTTTGCCAGCGAGATCTTTGAATCCTTCGCCATTCCCCCGTTCATGACAGGCGAGGCAGTTTTTCTTCCGCAGCAGCCGTTCACCCGCAGTGTAATGACTGATCCCGTACTGATCCCATTTACCCAACGGCCCTTGGTGTCGCGCTGGTTCCCCCGCAGAGAGATAAGCTTTCAAAGCGTCGATGTCCGCTCGTTCTCCGTAATGGGGTGTTGGTTCATCACTCTCCGTCGGAGATTGAGTGGTGACGCATGAGGAGGATTCATCCAGTTTGTTTGGAAGAATCGGTGCCAGGTTCAAGCTGGTAAATCGCACACCTGCGATGCCCATGTCGTGGCAGGAATTACAACTGGCTTGTTGAATCAGCGTTGCTCCCCGTTTCAGAAGCTCATCTGTGAACTCTGGAATTGGGTCGGTATTATCTGATGGATTGTTTGATTGAGTGGTGGCCAAATACCGTGCGACCTGTGCTTTCTCTGTTTTGGAAAGCAAGACCTCGGGCATCCGATGTTGCGGATGCAACTTTTCAGGCTGTTCCAACCAGGTATAAATCCAGTCGGCAGTTCTTTTTTCTCCGAGCGTCGTTAATTCGGGACCGCTGAAATTTCCACTGTTACCGAGTTCGGCAACTTGATGGCAGGCCAGACAACCCACCGTATGCACAATCCGATTTCCCTCAGCAAGATGGTCAATCGGCTTTTCTTCTTTCGGCGTCTCTTTCTGCGAGGCGGGTTTTTCTTGCGCGAGTTCCGGTGTTTCCAACAGTTCCAGCGGTTTGGACTTCGACCACAGATAAGCAGCGACCGCTTCCGCATCGTTTTTGTCGAAGCCATAATTGGGCATTTTGCTGGCAGTATTCTGATGGGTCGGATCTTGTAACTTCGTGAGCAACCAGTTCCAAGCAAGATGTTCTTTAACGTTTTTTAGCGAGGGTGCTGTGAATTCCGGCTTGGCGGAACCCTGATGCACTGAGGCATGGCAATGAAAACAGCGGAACGCCTCGGCCACTTCGCGGCCTCGCTCAACAAGGTAAGGTTGCCGGCTTGGTTCTTCGCGAAGTAACGCATTATCCGGAATCGGTTCCAGAGCAAACGCATCCGAAGACCAGTAAAGTTTGATGACTCCTTGTGAAGAGGTTTTCTGATAATGAACATGGAATTCCTGTTCTCCTAATGGGAGCTCTTGGGCCTCTCCACTAATCCAGCCTGGTTCGGCGGAGCTCCCCTTGAGTACGACGATATCATCGACTCGCACTTCCACGTCTCCCGCTATATAGGCGTGGAATTGCAGCGGGGCTTTTTGCCGGATGAGGATCAGGCTGGTCCAATCAATTTCGAATTCCTCGGCAGGCAGTCGTTGGTCCGGGGTGCGGGTTCCCCAATCGAAGGCGATGTCGGGATCGATCCGTTCAAAATACTCCCGTCCGTTATGTTGATATCTCCCCAGGACTCCCGGCAAGGAAATGGCGTCATCATCTTCCTGAGCAGAGAGGTTGTTCCCAGCGTAAATGGACAAGAGTAGTAGCAGGCAGGTAGACAGCAACGATGTCGAGCGAGAATCAGACATAGAGGGAAAGTCCAAGAGGATAAATCGGAGGAGTTACCAGAAAAAGTGCATACATTCTTTGTTATCTTGCAGGCTGGTGCACGGAATTACAACACTATGAAGGAGATTCGGCTTTTCTTACCCTGAACCTTCCACGTGAAAGTCGGTCATTAATAGAGCCCCCCCTTGCAAACGAACGGATAAACGGGATGACCAATCAAACCTGGAATGCGGATGACTATCAGAAGCGGGCGGCTTATGTAGCCCAGCTCGGTAAATCGTTAATCGAATTGTTACAACCCCAGGCAGAGGAAGAAATTCTCGATCTGGGTTGTGGAGAAGGGACGTTAACCCTCGAGTTGATGAAGTCGGGGGCAAACGTGAGAGGGATTGATGCGGATCCTTCGATGATTTCCTCTGCGAGAGAGAAGGGGGTGAATGCCCAATTGCAATCCGCGATCGAACTCGATGTTGAGTCGGAATTTGATGCCGTGTTTTCGAATGCGGCGCTGCATTGGATTCGACCTCCGGAACAGGTCGTGGAGGGAGTCTATCGGGCACTCAAACCGGGAGGCCGATTTGTGGCCGAGTTCGGAGGGGCAGGGAATGTCGAATCGGCCCGTTCGGCACTCGTCTCCGCGCTCGAAAAACGAGGGCACGATAGTCGCCAGTTTGACACCTGGTATTTTCCCACAGCAGAGGAATATCAATGCTTGTTGGAAAGCTATGGGTTTGAAGTCCGAAACATCGAGTTGTATTCCCGTCCGACTCCGATTGGAGAACAGGTTACGGACTGGTTCCGAAATTTTGCCAATAACTTTCTGGCAGCACTGCCAGAATCGGAACGGCATTCCTTTATCGAAGAAGTCAGCGAACAAGTCGCATCCGGGTTACAGCGCGATGAGCAGGGGTATCTGCTGGACTACGTCCGCTTGCGGTTTGTCGCGGTCAAGTCCTGATCAAGCGGAGGGAAGTTCAGAATCCGGGCCGGCGTTATCAGCCTCGGTAAGTCGCCTGTGAGTTGGGTGTTTCCCATAAAGAGACTTCGACCACGGGGAACCCAAATTCGATTGCCCGGTTGTAAATGAGGCGGGCAATGTTTTCTGCGGTCGGGTTATCATCGATGATATAACAGGGTTCGTCCATTTCCTGCAGAGAGCCGAGAATCGGATCGTTCTTACAGAGGATCATGCGGTGGTCGAGTTCATCGTCGATCCACGTTCGCAATTTCGCCTTGATGTCGGAGAAATCGACGAGCATTCCACGTTCATCCAGTTCGGTTCCTTCCAGCAGAATCAATACGCGGGCGTTATGCCCGTGCAAATGGCGGCATTTGCCGGAGTAATTCAACAGCCGGTGACCATAACAAAAATGAATTTCCTGGGTGAGGCGGTACATCGATGGGGAGAATCTCTTACGCAAGCAGGTTCGTGAAGGGGTAGAGCAAGGCTCCCCTTATTGTATCCAGGGGAGACCAGCCTCCTCAACGGCCTCCTGCCCCGGTTTTAACCAGGTCTTCTTATTTTGCACCATAAACTTTGACGGACCAGGCGATGAAAACAACCGCCGCCGCCAGGGAGAGGTAATCATTTATATCCGCAGTAAGCCAGGTCTGCATAAACCATTCAAAGAAACTTTCGAATTTGTAAAGCATGATACCTCTCCATTTCTTAAAGTAAGAAGCATTGAATGGCCCTAACTCTGTAAAGTTGCGGATACGGGAACCGTCCGGATAGAAACCGGGCGTAAAAATTCTCTCTCAGGAATATAGTTCCGGAAAAGAAAAGGGCAGGTGAAATTTATCCACCCCTGACCTCGGCTCCGGTGAGGAGCATTTTGGTGAGGCGCCAGCGAGATGCCCGGAAA
>JAGQQC010000321.1 GCA_020426395.1 Planctomycetaceae bacterium | reverse complement strand
GAAATCCTCGCATTTTGCCTCGACACCAAAAGTTACGTGCTGCTGGAACACGAGTGTCAATACAAGGTGCCTTGGTGTGACGTTGCGCCCAGTGGGGCCAATTTCCTCAGCGGAATGTTAGTGATGATCGACTATTGGTCGAAATCTGGTGTGAATCTGATTGATATGGACGACGAAATAACGGGCGTTGAATATAGATCGAAATGTGTCGAGGCGCTTGGTGGTTCGAAGTATGAGGGGTTTGGAACCTCACTCTTTGGCTGGTGAAGGCAGTGAAAAGCTTGTAAAACTCCCAGATTGAATCAACATGTCAGGTAAAAAACTACACTGCTGTGATATCTATAGAGATGGTGGATCGTACGGTTTTTCCTTTGTGGATGAGGTTGGGAATGAATTTGAATTAGTGACCGAGGTTATTCACCCCAAGGATGGAAGCTGGCCTCCACATCAATTTGAACAGCCTGTTCTGTATGCAGAAAACTGGAGCCACGGTGAGCGTCTGAGATCGCTGACATGGGAAGAGGCAATCGATTTGGTGAATGATGTCGAGGTAGATTTCGAGGTCGTAGATAAGCTAATCGTTCATCCGCTCTTGAATTCCAAAGAAGAGTTTTCGGCATATGTAAAGAGACGCGAAGAAATGTTGCGCCTTTTTGAGTCGAAAGGAAAACGTTGAATCGCCGCAATAAGTGGTACAAAAGTGATCGACTGAACACAATCCAGCAACTACGAACATTTGCGACTCGATCGTTTTCGAATTGGCGAGTTTTGTCAAAGGGACTGATCTGACGCGTCTATGTATGAAATTGCTCATGCACACCCCTCTCCCACATTTGATTCCCTGGATTCGCTGCTGTAGTCTATAGTGTATTCATTTTTCGGCTGTGCCGCAGCATGGCTATTTGTTATCCCCCTCCGCCTTGCTGAAGACGGTTTTACTACAGGGAAGGTCTAATCGTATGTTGTTGTTCGCACAGGCCGAAAATGCCGCTGAGGTTGCGGAGGATGTCGCTCAAAGCGGCTGGCTCGGTTTAGGGACTGCTGATTGGCTGGTTTTGATCGGTTATTTTGTCGTGATTCTGATTGTCGGTCTCTGGTCGATGACTAAAGTGAGCGACGTCGCCGATTTCTTCATGGGGGGCCGCCGGTTCGGCAAGGTCTTCATGATGTTCTTCGCTTTTGGGGCGGGGACCAGTAGCGAGCAGGCAATCAGCGTTGTTGCGGGAACGTGGCGCGCGGGCCTCGCAGGCATCTGGTGGCAGTTCCTTTGGTTATGGGCAACCCCCTTTTACTGGTTGGTTGCTCCTGTCATGCGTCGCATGCGGGCCCTGACGACAGCGGACTTCTTTGAGCATCGTTTCAATACTGCAACAGCAACATTGTATACCGTCTACGGAATCATCATGGCGATCGTGTTCATCGCCGCCGGACTATTCAGCTCGGGGAAAATGGTGGATGCCTTAACTGGGGGACAATTGGAAGTGATGGCCCAGCAGTGGAATGTTGAAGTTCCTACGGCGGTCTATGAGAAAAATGAAGCGGGGGAGGAAGTTTTTGCTGGGATGGGAAGCCGTCCTTTGAAGGGTTATGAATATGCCATTCTGGCGATGACGGTTCTCTTCGTCGCTTACGGAATGGCGGGAGGTTTGGGAGCAGCGATTATCACCGACTTCATTCAAGGGGTGCTGACGATCATCTTTTCCTTCCTGCTGCTTCCCTTCGTATTCAAAATGGTGGGCGGATTCGGTTCCTTACAGGTTGGCTCTTCTATTAAGGAGGGAATGCTAAACCTCTCAGTGAATGCGGAATTGGCGGATTCCCTGGGGAAAGAACCGATCACTTACTTTTATGTATTTATGCTGGCGATTACGGCGATTGCGGGGATTGTGGTTCAGCCGCACATCATGGGTGTGTGTGGCGCGGGTAAAACTGAGTTTGAGGGGCGGTTCGGATTCACTGTCGGAAACTTTCTCAAACGATTCTGTACCATCGCCTGGACCTTCACCGGACTCGCTTGCATTCTCTGGTACTTGGGGAGCGATAGCCCTTTACAACAATCGGATCCGCAACTGTATCGGGATATCCAAGTTCGCAACAATGTGGAAGAGTACAACAAGCTGTCTGAAGAGGAACAGAAACGCATCGACAAGGTGGATAAGGATTTCTCTGATTCCTTGTTTGGCCGGGCCGCCTTCGAAATTCTGCCGACCATCGGCCCCGGTCTGATCGGGTTGTTACTCGCTTCTCTTCTGGCGGCGGTGATGAGTACCAGTGACGCACAAATGGTTATCGGCAGCGGCCTGTTCACAGAAAATATTTACAAGCGATTTCTCATGAAGAATAAGTCCCAGAAGCACTATGTCTGGGTGGGGCGAATTGCCGGGCTCGTGATTGTGTTACTGGCACTTGTTCTGCAGACCAGCTTTGAAGATGTGATTCATTCGCTACAGATTATTATTAAAACGCCGGCGGCAATTGGAATCAGTTTCTGGTTTGGTGTTTCCTGGCGGCGGTGGAATGCGTGGGCGGTATGGTCATCGACCTTCGCGGCGGTCTTCACCTGGTGGCTGGTCAGTTCGAATGGAGCGATGCTCGCCGATTTCTTACCAGGCAGCATGTTCAAGTCGGACGGCAAAACAATGTATGACCTGTACCAGATGTTCTTCTATATGAGCGCCGGAACGATTGTGGGAATCGTTGTGAGTTTGGTAACCCCACGTATGTCCGGGGAGAAACTGGACAACTTCTTTAAGCTGATCCACACCCCGGTGACTCCCGGTGAAGAGGTGGAGGGCCCTTGTATGCTGCCGAAAGATCCGGCTCCGCAAGAGCAGAAGATGTTCGCCCACCCCGATATTGAACTTCCCCGTTTGACGTTTACCGATATCGGCGGGTTTGTCCTCGCCTGGGGGGGCGTCGCTGCGCTGATTGGATTGACCATCTGGTTGGCAGGCAATGCCTGATTAGACTGAAGTTGTTTGTCTAAGATGCTAGACCGGAAAACAGAAAACCCTCTCTCAGGAAAACCTGGGAGAGGGTTATCTATAATGAACTGACTTTACAGGGAAACCTGATCCGTCAGGTTAACAGGGTGATTTGCCAATTCTCTTCTAGTGGTTGAAGCCGAAGCCCAGAGACAAGCCGTGCAGAGCCATGTCTCCCTGGGTGCGGACAGGTCCGCCAGCATCCCACCAGAGTTGAGCTTCGTATCCACCGCGGAGGAACAGTTCCCAGTCGCAACCGACGAGCATCGAGTATTGCAGACCAAGTCCGAGTTCTCCAATCGCGAGAGATTCGTCTCCGCTGTAGGTGTCGTATCCGACGTTAGCACCAGCGTTTTTGACTTCGTAAACGTTCTGGTAAGCATCGCCGAAGAGGATCGAGCCACGTGCCCGGCTGTAGACTGAGAGGCCGGAGCAACTGTCAAACGGACGGTTCCATTCGACGGACAGGGTAGGCCCGAAGCCTTCGAATCCGTGTTCGTGATCAACCAGTTCGTCAACCACCCAACCAGCACTGTAGGCGGTACCAATCATACGTTGATCCATTTTGGCGTATCGAATACCAGCACCGACAAGAACATTGTGCTTACAGAATTTGTGGCGACTGGTGAATTCGAAGTCTGCAGTTTGCAGGTTCATGGAGTGACTGCTGGTCAGCGTTTCGCCAGGACCGGCGAAGGCGTTACGACGCAGTTGTCCGTTTGCTTCAAAGACTTCGACGAAAGCAAGTTGGTTCACATCCACATACAGTTCTCCGGAGGCGAGATCGTGGTCGAACTGCCAGTAGCTGAACCGGAATCCGTGTCCGTCGCAAGATTCCCAACCAGCCCACACACGCGGAGTGAACTCGTAATCGTAATCACAAGGAATCACGATGTTGTCGTTCGGTGGTGGGTCCAGAACCATGCAAACGTTTTCCTGGAAGTTGGGTTGCAACCACAGGAACTCGAATCCAGCGTAGTAAGATGATTTGCAGCAAGCGTTGGTGTCACAACATCCGCCTGTGCCACAGTAGTCGGTACCGTAGACATCAGAGGTGCCACCGCAGTAGGCGTCAGCCATATATCCGGAGCTGAAACTGTTGCCGTTACTGTTATTATTGCAACTTCCATCCGTGCAGCTTGGAGCTGCTGGAGGAGCACAGCTATCGCATGAAACTGGTGTGTAATAGCTTGTCGTCTGCAACTGATTATAGGCAGCTTGTCCAAACGGAGTGACATATTGCTGTTGTGGCAACGGCTGCTGAGGTGCAGATCCGATCGGGCTGAAGTTATCAGTCACGACAGGCTGATCAACAAAGTATTGTTGTTGAGTTGCCGGTGGAATGTAAGGTTGAACTTGTTGCACCGGTTGAATCTGCTGGGTTGGTGCTACGTAAGTCTGAGCCGTGTATGGCTGAGGAGCACCTTGAACCGCAGGAGCCGTTCCATTCCAGGGAGTTGTTCCCAGGGGGAGCGGTTGATTCATTTCAGGCAACTGGGTGTAAACCTGAGGCTGCATCGTGCCTGGAGCCTGATATTGAACAGGCTGCAAATTGGCATTTTGCTGAACAGGCATTTGATACTGTTGGGTAAATGCCTGTTGAGGATACTGGCTCTGGACTTCAACCGGTGGGGTATAGTGGAACCCCTGGTTTTGTCCAACTACCTGGGTTTGAGGCCCAGCGTAATTAATCGGCTGAACAGTCTGGTACTGCTGAGCATATTGGCCATTCACAGGAGCGCCCTGAAACGGCTGCATTTGTTGGTTCGGGCCCAGAGTCAAGTTCTGGGCAAACAATGGTGCAGTCGTCCACGCGAAGCCGACTCCTGCAATCGTGAAGATTTCTTTCCAGCCGAGCTTCATAGCAACAGCCCCCTGTCGTAATGTTTCCTTGGGAAGACGAACAAAAGCATTGTCGGACAGATCTCGCGCACGAGAATCCGACCCGTTGCAGGTTCGTTAGTCATCCCTGACTTCTATTGATGTTTACGTGAAAGCGAAGAGGTCCAGCCGGGCAGTGTGCTCTTGATGGAAATCATGTCACTGTGACACGTCCCGAAAGTCACTTCTCCCCAAGTGAATAACACCCGGAATAAACTGACTTTTCAGCGGACGAAATCACCGCGCCGAACTGAATTCTGCCTGCAATTCCTGGCAGACACCCTTTCCATCGGGATCCGATTGGGTCAACTTTAGGTACTTGAAGGGCATTATTGACTGTATTGACGGCAACATTTAGGAGTTCATGTTCGTAAGTGTTGTAAGAACAGGGAGATGCGTCGTTCATTTACCCGAGGGGACGACAACGAGGGTCATACCGGTCTGGTAAGTTGAGGAAACTTTCCTGCCAACCGATTCGCATGGGAAGGAAGTTTCCTGACGGGCATCTTTTCCAAAATTCAGCCTGATAAGGAGTTAAGCCGTTTTATCTTTGACTATTTTCCCCCCAGTCGGTTAGCATAATAGAACAGCGATTTTTGATGCGTTTAGCATCGATGATTCAAAGGATTCAGATTTGGAGATCCGTTAAGGTCTCTGTGACCGGCATATCTTCACACCTTTGAATCTCATTCCCCAGAAA
>JAGQQC010000320.1 GCA_020426395.1 Planctomycetaceae bacterium | reverse complement strand
CAAATACCATGTATGCTCTTAGCGGAAACGAGCATCACATTCTTGTCGCAGAAGAAACGATGCGGATGATTTGTGTTTTTAATCCGCCTGTCGTCGGACCGGAAACTCATGGGGCGGATTTGGCTTATCCACTCTTGACGGGTGAAGAGGATTAATCTTTCAGATGATTCCCAACCAGTCAAAAGCCGTCAGTCGGCAAGGCCGTAACGGAAAATGCACCAGAGGGCCTGTACGCCGTCTTTCCAACCGATTTTCTTGCCCTGTTCGTACGTTCGGCCAGAATAACTGATCGACATTTCGTAAACACGATAGCGCCGGCGGGCGATCTTGGCGGTGACTTCTGGTTCAAATCCGAACCGGTTCTGCTTAAGCGTTGGCAGGATGTCCTGAATGACTTCGTTTCGGAAAATTTTGTAGCAGGTTTCCATGTCAGTTAGGTTAAGGTCGGTGAAACTGTTGGAGAGGAGCGTCAAGAATTTGTTCGCGAGATAATGCCAGAAGTACAACACGCGGTGCGGGTGGTCTCCCAGAAATCGACTACCGAAGACGACGTCGGCTTTATCTTCCACGATGGGTTGAATCAAGCGAGGATATTCCGCCGGATTGTATTCGAGATCCGCATCCTGGATCACGACAATGTTACCCGTAGCCCGAGCGAAGCCGGTTCGTAATGCGGCTCCCTTCCCCTGGTTCTGTGAATGCTTTTCAATCAGGATTTCACAATCCGAACGAGAATGCTTTTCCTGAATTGCTTGTAAAATCGCAAAGCTGTTATCGCGGCTGCAATCATCGACCAGAATAATCTGCTTGCGGACTGGCGAGATTAGAACCTGCTCTACCAGATGTTCGACGGTTGCTTCTTCGTTATAGACAGGAATCACGATCGAAAGCACCAGATCGGGTGGAATGACATAAATTCCGAGTTGCTCGCAGACGGAACGGCCTAGCTGCCGTACTTGCTGGGCGTACCATTCCTGACTGTACAGCGCGTGTTCGGTCTCGCCTGTCAGATTAGATTCAATTGAAGGTGTCTCGGTTTCGCTCATAAAGAAAACAGATTCCTGGCTGTTGTCCTGATAGCTTTCCTGCCAGATGAATTTTAATCCGGGAGGACGTGCGGTATGATGAATTGATACTGAACGGTCCCTCTTGCCAAGTCAAGACAATTTACTCTCTCCACAAACGCGATCTCCCCTGAAGATGGCGTGGCCGTTCTATAATCGGACTTTTTAGCCCTTTCATCCTCAACTGGCAGGTGACAGACTGATGCCCACGGAAAAATATGTGCTTACCGACGTTGCAAACCAGATTTGGCAGGAGAGCATGACTCTCCCTTCTGCGAGTGGTCAGTTGACCGGCAATCTAGCCGATTGTTCGATCCATAAGCAGACCTTAAAAGGGGGACGCTCCGCCGGGGTTGAACTCATCGAGATTGATAACGGGCATCTTAAAATATCGCTCCTGCCGACGCGCGGTATGGGTATCTTGAAAGTCAAAGCGGGAGAAACCGATTTCAGTTGGTCTTCGCCTGTGAAGCAACCCGTGAACCCCGCCTTTGTGAATCTACAAGAACGAGACGGATTGGGATGGTTATCCGGCTTCAATGAGATGATGTGTCGTTGTGGCCTGATGTGGCATGGTGCTCCGGAAAAGGATCCAAAAACGGGCGAGTTCCGTACTCTGCATGGCCGTATTGCGAATCTGCCTGCACATTACGTCGATGTGGAAACCAGTAACGATGCCGAGGGACTACTGAAAGTAACCGGTTTGGTTGATGAGGCGATGTTGTTTTGGCCGGCGCTGCAATTGAAGAGCACACTTTCTACCACGCCAGGAAGTTCTACTTTCACGGTTGAAGATACGATCATCAACAACGGAGGAACAGCGCAACAGTTTGAGATTTTGTATCACACAAACTTTGGTGTGCCTCTTTTGGAAGAAGGAGCCCGATTGGTGATGACTTATGATGAAGTCTCGCCTCGAGATGATTGGGCAAGCGAAGATATGAGCCGCTGGACTGAGTACATCGCCCCGGAACCGGGGCGTCCGGAACAATGTTACTTCGTTAAACCGGGGGCCGATTCGGAAGGACAGGCACGGGCCCTGCTCCGCAATCGCCAGGGGACATTGGCCGCGGGGCTCGAATGGAGTGTGAAGGAACTTCCCTGGTTTACTCAATGGAAGAATGAGCAAAGCGTTGCTGATGGATATTGCACGGGGCTTGAGCCGGGAACGAGCTTCCCGAATCCGCACAGTTACGAGCGCGAACAGGGACGGTTAATTACGTTAGAGCCGGGTGAGTCCTGCAAAATCAGCCTGAAGTTCAGCTTCTATACGAATGCGGAGCAAGTATCCAAAGCAGAACATCAGATCACGGCGACGCAGGAACATATCATGCCGAAAGTCCATCAAACTCCGATCGCCTTGCATTCCCCCGCGGCAGGATGATCATTTCTCCACTGCAATTGGTCGCGTCGCGACCGAGATTCGTCACAGACTGCATAAGCGTTATCTCCGTCACGATTCAACCGGTTGGTCTAAGGCAGCGCAGTTAAAAGAAGCTGGAAAAAGTATGTGGATCTTACCGATGCTGGGTAACAGTTTTGGTCGTCTCCGGCTGCGCGGGCAATTAACCAGAGGATAAGAGCCGCTTTTCGTTATACTGTCTGGAAGAAATTTTCGCCCATGAACGAGCCCGTTATCATGTCGCAACCTGAATCCCCTTCCACACAAGCCAGCACACCGTTCTTACCTGTCACGACTGAACGTCGTGAAGGGAAGACGATTGCCATTATGCCTGCTTACAATGCAGCGGCCACGTTGAAACGTACACTGGATGATTTTCCTCCAGGTGTGGTGGATGAAACAATCCTCGTCGATGACTGTAGCCATGACAACACGGCTGAAGTGGCACGCGAGTTGGGTTTGACTGTGATCGTCCACGACCAGAATAAGGGATATGGTGGAAACCAGAAAACCTGCTATCGCCGGGCACTTGAATCGGGGGCCGAATACGTCGTCATGATTCATCCCGATTACCAGTATGACAGTCGCGTGATCGGCTTGGCCGTGGAGACGATGAAGTTGGGAATTCTCGATGTGTGCATCGGTTCCCGCATCCGCACCCGCCGCGAAACATTGGCAGGAGGCATGCCCTTATATAAGTACCTGGCCAACCGGTTCCTCACCACCGTGGAGAACAGCGTGTTGGGACAAAACCTGGGTGATTTTCATAGCGGCTTTCGGGCTTATCGACGCGAAGTGCTTGAGACCATTCCGTTTGAACGGAACTCGGATGACTTCGTGTTTGATAGTCAATTTTTAGCCCAGGTTGTGCACTTCGGTTTCAAAATGGGGGACATCCCGGTTCCTGTTCGCTACTTCGCCGAAGCCTCCAGTATTAATTTTCGCCGCAGCATGAAGTACGGTTTTTCCACATTGGGAGTGCTCGGCACGTTTCTAATGCATCGTTGGGGCATAAAAAAATCCCCGCTGTTCCAAGTCGAAGAGAACGGCGGGGAAGCTTGAAGCGCTAGGACCGTATTTCCAGATAGAGCCCTAGTAATTCTTGGGCGGTCTTGGGCGCAAGGAACTGAAGTCCTTGAGCTCGTACTCGTCAAGCAGCATATTGATCCGTTTCTCGATTTCGGTCAGTTGCGATCCTTGCTCCCGGGTCACAAAAGTGAAAGCCTGCCCGGTATCAACGGAAGACAAACGTCCGGCTCGTCCGATTCGGTGGACATAATCGTCGCAAAATTCGGGAACATCGTAATTGATGATATGAGAAATCCCGCTGATGTCGATTCCGCGCCCAACGACGTCGGTTGCAATCAACATACGCGTCTTGCCGCTCCGAAAATCTTTAATGACCCGGTCTCGTTTTTGTTGCGGCAGATCTCCATGAATCATGGCGATATTCTTGAGCTTTTTGTTGAACGCTTTATGCAACTTTTCCGCTCCCCGTTTGGTGCGGGTAAAAACGAGCACCTGCTGGGGACGTTCTTGCAGTAATAGCCGGGCTAAAAGCGTAATTTTTCGATCCGGATCGACACTGATGTAATACTGACGAATTGATTTATTCGCGACATCTTTTTCCGAGAGATCAACCCGGGCTGGTTCATTCATGAACCGTTTAGCCAATCGCTCGACTTCGTCGGACATGGTTGCCGAGAGAAGCAATGTCTGGCGCTCGGTGGGACACCGTTTCATGATCTTCTCGATATCGGGGCGAAACCCAATATCGAGCATCCGGTCGGCTTCGTCCAGGACGACAAATTTAATCTCTTCCAGTTTGAGTTCTTTTCGGAAGAGCAGATCGATCACACGCCCCGGTGTTCCGACGACAATTTGAGCCCCCTGCTCCAGCGTCTGAATCTGCTTGCGAATGGGTCGGCCTCCAACCAGCACTGCCAGTTTGAGATTGTTCGGACCTAATCGTTCAAGTTCATTCGCGACTTGCTCGCTCAATTCGCGAGTCGGCGTCAGGATCAGTGCCTGAAGCGAGGGAAGTCGCAAGTCCATCTGTTCCAGAATCGGTAATCCGAATGCGGCTGTCTTCCCTGTTCCGGTTTGGGCCTGGCCCGTTACGTCACGACCAGTCAAGGCGATGGGGATGAACTCCCGTTGGATGGGGCTCGGTTTTTCGTAACCAAGTTTTTCCAACCGTGACAAGACCTTCGGGTTTAGTCCGAGAGAGGCAAATTCTGTTTGTGGTTTTTTCCGGGGAGTTCTGTTTCTGTCCGGACGACGATTGTTTTCTTTAGTATTCTTCTCTTTTGTTTTCACAGTTTTGTTCTAGCTCACCTGAGCAACTTGTTTTGGGCGACTCGGTCTCGACTTTCAGCCGGCAAGGAGACGGAGAAGCGTTTCTGTTAGGATTATTCCTGCAATGTCAGCGGCATCCACATTTGATCTGCCTGGCTTTCACTCAGTTCTTGTTGTCTTTGAATTTATAGATTTCTCATCTGCTGGTTTCGATCGGGCTGAAATCAAGAAGCGATCAAAACAGAGAAGTGAACCGCCGAAAATCGGGAACTCACTCCATAACGTCAGCTCACACCGTTCAGGTTTCATTTCTGGAATTTTCTTTACAGAGTATCCCTGCCAAATTCGTGTCATCGGAATCTGGGGAGAGATGGCTCTGAACGATGTAGAAAATGAAGACGTGATTTTCCCGTGATCAGGCGCGAGATCAAACAGGAAAATGAAGGTCATCCAGGACCCGACTCAGGCTAATCCGTTCACCTGTACTTGGGGAAGAGGAAGTGCAATCAGAGAGGGTCTTCAGGTGGGAGTCTCTTCGAATTAATAATTACTCTACCGCATATTTGGCTTGAACGTCAACAGAAGAATGTGGCCGCGTGTTCATATATGCATGAGGTGAAGCAGAATAAATCCTTTAGACTACTCGTTTTCCGTATCAGGCTTATTTTCGGAGGAAGTGGATTCATCCGGACCATCATTTCTTTTCTTGGACTGAGCCGATTCTCCAATGAGTTCGGTCAATTCCGCATAACCGAGGCTCTCTTTTTCGAGTAAGGCCTCAGCCATTTTGTCGAGGTTGTGCCGATTTTC
>JAGQQC010000031.1 GCA_020426395.1 Planctomycetaceae bacterium | reverse complement strand
CCGAGTACATGTTCCTCGACGACACCGCCTGCAACCTGTCGAGTATCAACCTGAAGAAGATGATGAAAGCGGACGGCACCTTCGATGTCGAACGGTTCCGTACAGCGGCTTCAATCTTCCTGACCGCTCAGGAAATTCTGGTTGATCACGCCAGTTACCCGACTCCTTCCATCGCCGAGAACAGCCACCTGTATCGTCCGCTCGGACTGGGTTACGCCAACCTCGGTAGCTTGTTGATGTCGATGGGTCATCCTTACGACAGTCACGCTGGCCACGGTATCTGTGGTGCCTTGACTGCTCTTCTGACCGGACAGGGTTACCTGACTTCATCTCAAATCGCCAAGAACGTCGGACCGTTCGCCGGTTACCGCGAAAACGAAAAACCGATGCTCCGCGTAATGCAGATGCACCGTCAGGCAGTCGAAGATATCGACGAGGCCTGTCCGCAGTATCTGAAAGATGCGGCTCGGGATGTCTGGATCGATTGCCTCGATTCCGGTCGTCGTTACGGTTACCGAAACGCTCAGGCCACGGTACTCGCTCCAACCGGAACGATCGCCTTCATGATGGACTGCGATACGACTGGTATCGAGCCCGACATCGCTCTCGTCAAGTACAAGCAACTGGCGGGGGGCGGTATGATGAAGATCGTCAACCGGACAGTTCCCCAAGCTCTGACCACACTGGGCTACTCCGAAGATTCCATCGAAAAGATCCTGGCGTACATCGATACCCACGACACGATCGAAGGGGCTCCCGGACTGCTGGAAGAGCATCTGCCCGTCTTCGACTGTGCATTCAAACCGGCGAATGGAAAACGCTCCATTAACTGGCGGGCACACGTCGGCATGATGGCGGCTGCTCAACCGTTCCTTTCAGGGGCGATTTCCAAGACGGTCAACATGCCGTCCGACTCGACGGTCGAGGACATCAAAGACGCCTACATCGAAGGTTGGAAACTGGGTTTGAAAGCATTGGCCATCTATCGGGATGGTTCCAAACAAAGCCAACCCCTCGCCACCAAAAAAGAAGGTGGCAAGAAAGGGGAAACCGAGTACAAACCGGGCATGGAACGACGTCGTCTGCCGGCCACCCGTCAGTCGATCACCCACAAATTCTCAGTGGGGGGTCACGAAGGGTACATCACGGTGGGGCTCTTTGAAGATGGAACTCCTGGCGAGCTGTTCATTATGATGGCCAAAGAGGGAAGCACCATCGGGGGTCTGATGGATGTCATCGGCACCGAGACATCGATGTGTCTCCAATACGGTGTGCCGCTGGCGGTCATCGTCGACAAGTTCAGTCACATGCGGTTTGAACCCGCCGGCTGGACGAGCAACCCGGATATTCCGAATGCGAAGTCGGTGGTGGACTATATCTTCCGCTGGATGGGAATTCAGTTCATCCCCGGTTACCGGGAAGCGAACACTCCCAAACGGGTGGAGGATACTTCCAGTGAAACCTCGGAGACTAAAAGCCTCTCTGACGTCAAGCCCCTGTCCGGAACCACGTTGGACAAGAAGACCACCAACGGACAAACCAACGGGGCATTAAACGGTCACGCCACGAATGGCGCTGTACCGTCACTTCACAACGCCGAAACGGCCACCGCGTTACTTCTGGAACCGGGTGAAGCAACCCGTAGCGAACAATTCGCCCGCTTCCAGGCCGACGCCCCCGCGTGCGAAAACTGCGGCTCGATCACCGTCCGCAACGGCAACTGCTACCTCTGCCACAACTGTGGCGCCAGCATGGGTTGCAGTTGATACGGCGTTCGCCCATTAATTTGAAAAAGCTAAGGACACCCCGGTTGAGAAATTGGCCGGGGTGTTTTTTCGTGGGTAGAGGTAAAAGCAAGAGCAGTTGGTGATTAATACTCATTTCGAAATATACAAAGAAAGGAAAGGACGAAAGGTACTGAACCAACAACACAGACATTTTTTCTTCAATATCTCACAACACTTATCACTCAGAGTTATTCGACTACCATAATACCATTCTCTATAAAAGCATTATGCACAGTCTCTTTATCATATTTCTTGCTCAACAAGGTAATTAGATCGCTGTCACACCAAGACCAAGCCGATTCTCCCCATGAGCGATTAAAGTACTTTTCATAATCGGCAAACAACATTGCATCACGTAATAGCCCTGCGTAAGTTGTCTTCTTATTCCCACCAAGGCTGTTTCTTGCATCAATGAATTCTTTGTTAAACAGTTTTTTCAAACCCTTAAGATTTTGAACACCATAACGCTTAAGCTCAGAAACCACTAAAGTCAGTTTATCTGAGGGAGTTGAGCTAATCTCAAAGGAGAATTTGCTTAACCCCCGTTCAAGAAACTCACTGACTGATAAGGAATTTATCTCTTGATTATAAAATGATTCTCCACTTTCCAAATCCAACTGCTTCTGATAACCATCGATCGCCTTAGCAAGCTCATCAAAACCTTTATCTGCGAGTTCAAGCATCCCGGCATATAAATTTAACTGCCTTTGAATTTGAGGGGGCAAAACAGACGAAAACTTATAATTCCTATCATGTGATAATTCAGCCCAAGCATGTTGTAAAACTGTGCGTATCTGTATTTCAAATTTCAAACCAGAAAAAGGCTTGTATTCAATCAGTTTGGCCCTGGACTTTCCCAGATCGCACACATAGTGCACCGATCGATATCCTATTCTGTCTGTGCCGAGCATTGTTGACTTGTCCAAACTGTTGTCTGCATCAACACTAAACGCGTCATCTATAATTTTGGCCACCTCATCTACCTGGGACTCAAAGAATGTGATTACTCGTACTCCGGATATATCCGTTAGCTGCTTTTGAGGATTTCTATATTGTTTACGTTCTATTTTTTCTTTCACGTCTTTCAGCGATTTGGTACGTCCAGTTACGCTGAGGAAATCTATGTCGGCCTGTTTTATCATTCCTTGAATCGTCGTAACAAGAATCGGTGTAAGTCGCTCATGTAAAGGAACTTTCTCCTGTAACCATGCTTCGTATTCTTCTTTCATGTAAAAATCCAATCTGATTCAATACTCAACAACTCTTCCTACACTAAACACATCTATTCAAAAGAAGTCCCGTAGATCTGGCACTGCCTGACATATCATCAGAGAAACCTTCCCTTACAGCATAACCCAACAATGACTCATTACGATAGACAACATGGGATTAATTCACGACGTTGAAAATCAGAGAGTAACGATGCTAAAACAGGGTGTGCAATTCGTCTCCTCGGAAAGTTCATCAGGCAGTGCCTGACCTACGATTGAGATTAACCGCCAACCTTCACTTACCTCACCGCAATCACCCGCCGCTCCTCTTCGGTTAATTCAACGCGGTATTACCCCTCTGTCGTCTCTATTTTCGTTCCGCCGTAACGGGTCCATAGGTAATCCAGGAACGCCAGGCCGGCGAGCATCAAGAGATCCCAGAGGAACAGGCTGACGGCGTAGGCGACCAGGAGTGCGAACCAGATAATCGTGTCGGTTTCTTCACCCACGGGTACTTCGGGAGCGGCGACGTTCGCGGAGATCAGTAGCAATACTCCACCGACAACGCCAGCCAGATAACAGAAGCAAAATCGATGGAGTGGATTTTGAATACGCCAATGAGCAACGATGGGTAAAACCAGATAGACCACGACAGGGAGGACGAGGAGCATGATCTGGAAAATAATCTCGGAGAAGTTCATCCAAGTCCTTGTTTTGCCTAACATAGAAGTTGATGCTGAAGGTATTACCAGAATTAGCCCTAAAATCCTCTGATGGGTCACATTACCCATTATATTTCAGGTTAAAGAACAACCACAATCGGATTTTAGGAGGGGTTCCAGATTAAAAACGGCATTGCCGGAATGTCATGTTTACGATTGAGGATTAAACTCCAACAAGAACTGCGTCTTCCATGTTCCGCAAGAAAAAGTTCTGGTTCATTTCACTCCTCTTTCTATGTCTATGTGGGAGCATGGTACTCTTTTTTCACCACAAGCAATTGGAGTACCTCCGCAAAACTTTCGAACAACGTTCCAATGTCTATGTGAGTCGCTCCGATCAGGCGATGCTCCCCCAGAGTATTGCCCGTAAGTTTGGACGATTTTATCCTCGTTGGTTGTTTCAGACAGAAGTCCACAAACTCACAGTTTCCAATTCCGAAGATCTCAGGACTGCTTTTGAGCTATATTCAATGGAGCACCTGAATGAGCTCCGCATCGGAGGTGGGTATGGTATTCACGGCAACCGATATGAATCGGATATTGGTGATGCTGATTTGACCGCTTTACCAGCGTTACCGGAATTGAGACTTTTGAAAGTCATTGGCACCAATGTCACGGATGAAAGTCTCGCTGCCATTGGTCGATTCACTGCCATCACCGATCTTGAGATACACCACAATGCAGGTATCACCGGTTCTGGATATACCGAACTTAAAGATCTCAAAGAACTGAAGCGTTTCATTTACAACCACGACACCGATGAAGAACCACTATGGTTACTGATTTGTGAATTACCCGAGCTAGAGAAAATCCATCAGTTTCACCAGCGGGCTCCGCAGCATCTCGTCCTAACAGACGAACATCTCTCGCATTTGCATCAAGACCTGAACCTGACAGAGATTCCGTTCCGTAATTACGAATTCACCGACCAGGGACTTCAACAGCTTCACTATCTAAAGCAGGTGCGACAGCTTGACCTACACGGGACATCGATTACGGATACCGGTTTGAAAGGATTAACATCCACAGAGCGACTGTCGAAAATTGACTTAAGTGACACCGCCGTGACGGATGCCGGCATAGAAGCGTTAAGCCGAATTCGTTCCTTGTCTTCAGTTAAACTTTCAGGCCCCCAAATCACAGATGCCTGTTTTGAACATCTCAAAAGACTTCCGCATTTGCGCGAAGTCATACTGACTCAGTGCGCAATCAATGGAACCGGGCTCATTCATGTTGCGGGACAGCCTAAACTGGAGGTGCTGGTGATTAATGAATGTCCCCTTTCACCGGAAGGATACGTCGCTCTAGGTAAGCTCGATTCACTCAAGATACTGAACTTAAAAAACATGGCCCCGTTTCAAGCAGAGGATTTGCGGGCGCTGAATTTCAAAACATCATGTTTTGTTTCCCTACAAAAGAATACTTTTTCCGACGAAGCATTTCGTGCATTGTGTGACATCCCCAACATCAACTCACTCCAATTGATTAACTGTTCCGTCCCAGCCGATTCGCTCGCACATCTGGAGAACATGAAAGATTGCCGCCGGCTTATCCTGACCGGGATCCCCCTTTCCGATACAGGACTAGCGGGTTTGGCAAAAGCTCCCGCGCTTGAAGATCTGAACTTGAGCCACACCAATCTTGACGATCATCACCTGCAGGCTCTCTATCTCCCGGCAAAGTTAAACCGTCTGGTCGCTCACGAGACAGAAATCACCGATGTTGGTTTGAAAAATCTAGCTGACTCACCGATCGCTCCACAATTAGAATGGCTTACTTTGAGTAATACAACGATCAATTTGAAAGAAATAGAGACACTCAACCAGTTCACATTGTTAAGATCCTTAGATCTGGAAAACACAAAGATAAGCGACGATTCAATCCCAGTTCTGACGACATTGCCCAATATCAGGTCGATCGATCTTCAAGGGACTCGCGTCACTGAAAAAGGGGTTCAAAAGATGCGAGCAGCTCTGCCCAATGTAAGCATCACATACGACAAACCAGTCAATCGGAACCGATGACATTTCATTTTCTTCAAGCCTTACTTCCGAGACATTCCGCCATGAAATTTCAATCCATAATTTTGCTCTGCTTGAGCGTTCTCCTGGGATCGGTGCCTGTCTGGGCTGCCGAAGTCACCGCCGAGCAGATTCAATTGACCCTTCCTCCGGCAATTTACACCGTTCCCAATTCTGAAATGAGTCTCTATTTTCAGAACAGCGTTCTTTATGAACCGGCTAGTGATTTGAAGTTTGCTGTTTTTTGTGATATCGGTCACCAACAGGCTGACCGTTGGATCATCGAACCGGAACGGAATCAGGTCGGGATGCACAAATTGACTCTGACTGTTTCCGATCAAGCAGGAAACGAAATTGTTTCGGCAAGTAGCATTGTGCATGTCGCTCCGCGCGAGGCGGGTACGGGAAAACAACTACGTCTACTCATCATCGGTGACAGTTTGACGCACGCAACGATTTATCCGAACCGGATTCATCAACTTTGCTCACGACCGGATAATCCTGAACTCTCATTCCTCGGCACCCATAAACCAACAAGCGCCGCGGAAGGTGTTGCCCACGAAGGATATGGAGGCTGGGCCTGGGAAACGTTTCTTACACGATATGTCCCTGCGGAAAAATCCGATGGCACCTATCGCACTCGTTCGAGTCCTTTTGTGCGGCTGGATGAGAACGGGAAACCAGTAGTGGATATTCAAGACTACATCAATAACCATTGTTATGGCGTTCCTCCCGATATAGTTGTATTCAAACTCGGCATCAACGACTGCTTCCGGGCTGATCAACAAAATCCTGATGCACGAATCGACGAAGTTCTAAACCACGCCGACCAACTGATTTCAGAATTTCGCAAGGCTGCGCCAGAAGCCCTATTCGGGATCTGTCTGACGACACCGGGCAACAGCCGGGACGAAGCTTTCGATGCGAATTATCAGGGAAAGTACACTCGCCGCGGTTGGAAGCAGATTCAACATCGGCTCGTCCAGCGGTACATTGCTCATTTCGGCAATCGGGAGAATAAGCGCATTTCACTCATTCCGACAGAAACGAATCTCGACATCACCGCCGGTTACCCTGACAACAACGCGGTGCACCCTAATAAAGCGGGGTATGAGCAAATTGGAGACAGTATCTATGCGTGGCTCAAATTCCAACTGACCCCAAAGAAGGGAACCTAAACTCTACTAACAATTAAAACCCCCTGTTGCTTTCAATTATACAACAGGGGGTTTTATATATTTAGATTTTTTCTCTCTTGATTAGATCAGACCAAACAAATCTTCTTCTTCAAAGAGCAGGCTGACTACAGGTGGGACGTATTCCGCAACGGCAAAGTTGGAGAAGTGGGCCACGGTGTTCTTCGCAGCCACACCTACGGCTCCGTCAGTCAGATCATCACCACCAGCAAACGACCCCGAAATGATTTCCACACTATCAACGAGCAATGTCACGTCACTCCCGTTGACGATCACGTCAAGGTGATAGGTGGTTTCCGGATCGATAGTTTGGCTGCTATCATCAAGATCTACTTGGGCAATTCGGTTATCGAAGCCCCCCTGGTAATGGCCGATAAGCCATTGGTTTTGACCAACAAATGCACCCGCATATTTGAAATCGGTTTCACTCTGATAGTCAAAGATGATGAAACCATCAGCCCAAAGCCCTGGACCACCAAGCACATTCAGGTCAACAGACAATTGATAGCTGGCGGGAAGTGGTGCACCATTCAAATCGAAGATTGCGGTCTGAGTGCCAGAAAATTCCGTGTCAGCCACTTCGTGAATCTTGATTCCACCATCTTCTTCTACTGTCCAGTATTCCGGATTTGTAAAAGAGAAGTCCGGAGTGTAATCGAAATCATCCGTCTGATCGGTGAATTTAGTGACTTCAAAGTTATCGAACTGGGTGCGTGCATTATAAATTGCAACTCCCACTTCGCCCTTCTGCAATTGGCTGCCACCTTCGAACTTGGCTTCGAGAAGTTCTTCACCATCCACACTCAGAACACCTGTATTACCAGTAACAGCAAATGAGAGGTTGTAGGTCTGGCCGGGAACGATGTCCTTACCTGAATCGTCCCAGTCAATTTGAGCGAGGCGATTGGAGAAATCTCCTTGCCAGTGACCGATCACAAACTGGTTCTGGCCAGCGAACATTCCGGCATACTTAAAATCGTCATCGCTGACATAGTCAAAAATGATAAAACCATCCTGCCACTGATTTGGCTGAGCGATGGCCGTGACATCTGTAGCAACAACATAGTTACCAGACAGCTTTCCGGATGGTGCGAACAGTGAGGTTTCCAGACCAGAGAACGGAGTTCCTCCGGCCTGATAAACCATATTTCCACCGGCATCTTCAATAGTCCAGTAAGCGGGGTTAGTAGGGTTAAAAGTCTCCGCAGCTCCGTCTTCAAAATCCTCTGAATAGTCGGGAGCCACAGGTGCTGCGAGCAATGTTCGATTTTCGAGTAATTCAACACCATCAACGGGAGAAAAAATGGGAGAGCGATTCTTGCGACTGTTCCGCAGCGAAACGTCGGCCCAACGATTTCTAAGTGATTGGAACAATGAGGTCATCAACATGGTCTCTTTTCTGGTACGCGGATGAGAATGGGGAATAAAACTGTTGCCTTAACTTAGCTTCTAGTAGCAGAAAATATGAACAAATAGGCATATTTCTACACTTGTCGGGGCACACTATCTAAAAGCCATGTAAGTGAAACCACTGTAATTTATCCCGTAGTTCTCCTATTTCATCAAGTTCCGCCCCACATAGATTTTCCTAAATGCCTGAAACTGGAGGCTAACCCAAACTGTGGTAGTTAGGGCACTTTATGGATTCACACAAGACAAAAACACGCCCCACTAACCCCAAACCCCCCCATTATGACATTTGTTTTCTGGCGTAGGATCGCCGTAAAGCATTGTTGCAATTCAAGTTTAACTTATGAAGAAATGCCAAAAGAGCCTTTTGTACAGCAAGGGGATCCAAACTTACTAAAGAGCTTTCCCTGCCGATTGGAATCTGAACAGGGGAGACTTTATAGTGTCAGGAACGAAAAACTCTGCTCACTCGATTCCGATAAAGGATGATCCTCATGCGCGATTCAATTCGCAGCGTGCTTCTGCTGGTAAGCTTCTGCATTCCTCTCTCTGCTCAAGATGATTTCCACGAATACGAGTTTGAAAAACGACCTGCCCCGAATTGGGTAAAGATGATTGACCAGGGAACGCTCAACCCAGAGCTGACCGGCATCCAAACCCCGGACGGAATTAAGGTGGAACTCTTCGCAACCAATCCGGCTGTGATTGACCCGGTCGGTATGGCGTTCGCCCCGGACGGTACTCCGTATGTTCTCGAATGGCGACAAGCTTCGGGCAAAGTGAACAGTCACTATGAGTTCACCTATCAGGATGGAACTCAAGGACACGTCGAACGCATCTTCAAGGATGTCAGCGATGTCATGAAGCAACTGATCGACGAAGATGGCGATGGCATTTATGAATCATCCAAAATCGTCATGGACGACCTGCAATGTCCGTCATCACTGATGATTCACGATGGCTGGTTTTATTTCCCTTCCAACGGATGGGTGATCCGGCGGCGCCAAAGTGAACCGGGCGGAGAATTCGATATCGAAGAAGAGATTGTCCACGGTTTGTGCGGATTCGATCATCATCAATCTTCCGGGGTGACTCTCTCGCACGACGGCTGGTTATTCGTACCGGCAGGAGATAACGATAACCGGGGCGAAGGGACGGATGGTTCCCGTTCCACCGTGTTACGTACAGGAGCGGTCTTCCGCATGCAGCCCGATGGTTCACGACTTCATGAATATGCCCGAGGATTCCGAAACCCCTACCGCGATGTTTCGTTCGACCACTTCTACAACATGTTCCATGTGGATAACGACCAGGAGGATGGCTCCAAGTTTCAAGGAGTCCGTCTCATGCACATCGCCGAAGGGGCCGATTTTGGTTGGCGATTGTATCCCGGCGCGATTTGTTGTCGCACGGACTTTGTGCGGGGGGCCGTCTTCGGTGAGAAACCAGGGAAAATGCCCGCCATGTTGAAAACCGGTCGGGGAGCTCCGGCCGGTCTTATGATCTATCAGGGAACCGCCTTCCCTGAATTTTTTCGCGGACTGCTAATCTATCCCGATGTCTATCGTAAGATGGTTCGCGCGTATGAAGTTTCCAAAGTCGGTGCCACATTCAAAATTGACCGTGAGTTTGTGTTGATGGACAGCACGGACGATCTGTTTCGGCCCTGTCAGGCTCTCGTGGGACCGGACGGCGCAATTTATATTGTCGATTGGCGAACTCCTTCTGGAGGAGCCGGACGAGTCTGGGGAGATAGTGAGCATGGTCGAATTTATCGACTCACCTGGTCGGGTATCGAAGGGGTCCCGGCGATGACCGCCGGTTCGCTTAAGGATTGGAAACGATTGACCTCTGGGTCTGATGACCTTCTCTGGAAAACATTAAAAACAACCGACGACTTTGAACTGCGTCACCGGGCACAAATGGAACTTCTCAAACGAGGCAACAACCTCGATAAGTTCATCGCACTGGCTATGAATACCAAAGCGAAACCTGAGGCGCGCGTTATGGCTCTGGGTGCGGCGGCTCAACACTATAACGCTGCTGTAAAATCGATGTTGCTCGCCGTGCTGGCGGATGAACATCCTCAGTTGCGACGCGTTGCCGCGGAAACGTTATCTCGCAATGTGCCGAAAACGGATGTCGATCGCGATCTGATTTATGCACTCACCCTCGCCATCGAAGACGATGATGCCGCGGTAAAAAGATCGGCCGCGCTGGCGCTCGGGGAACTCGCCAGTTTGTTACCCGCCGGAGATGCACTACGACAGGAAGCTGCAACCCAAATCGCCAGCCGCCTTGCCAACATCCCCATCAAAGAAAGTTATCTGTTCGATGGTGTGTTGCGTGGTCTGGAACGGTTGGACCAGGACGGGTTGGACCATCTGGAAATCTGGTTAACGGGTGAGAATTCACTTTTAAGGGAAACAGCCGTCTTCGCGGTTCAATCATTACGAACTCGCGCGGGGGCAGATCTGCTCGATCGACTTCTCACACAGGATCAACTCCAATTGCTCAGTCCCGATCAACAGGCCCGAGTGATTGCCACCTACCGGGATATCATTTTCGACCCGCCCATTAAAGCGACCGCCATCACAGAGTGGATGGAAAAACAGAACGACCTCCCCTTGTCTGTACAGCTCGCCTGCATGGAAACCCTGGGAGCCGTTCCGGGGGGAGACAAAGAGGTGATGAACAAACTCGCGACGAGCTTGCTCACAAATAACAGTGAAGAAGTTCGCCAACGGGTGATCACTTCGATCGGGGACACCGATCTCAAAACGCTCTCGCCGAATATCATGGAAATTTTACTCAATACTAACCGTTCGTTCGAAGAACGCATGACGGTGCTAAACGCATTTTCCAAGCTGCGTTCTTATTCTATGCACCCCCGTGGTCGCACTGCTCCCGGGGTCGAACTCGTTCTGGATGAACTCATTTCCGTCGCCGAAGATGATCCCGATTTACAGATTCAGTTGGCCGCGCTGGAACTTCTGGCCGAAGTCGATTACGAGAAGGCTGTTCCCACCGCAGAAAAACTTCTGCAATCAGACGACCTCACTAAACAAGTCACAGCAGTCCGTGTCCTGGGACGTCGTTCGGAAACTGCCCGCCGTTTGGCGAAACAGTTTCTAGATGGTGACATTGATCGAGGCCTGCTTCCTCAAATTGCCGAAGCGCTGGAACGCCATCAACGCCGGGACGAAACGGGGGAGATCAAAAAGCTATTGGAAGAAGTGTTCAAAGGAGGTCTCCTTGTTAACTTAAATCCAGAGGAAATCGCCAAGGTAGAAAGCCTCGTCAAAACCACTGGTAACCCGGAGAACGGAAAAAAACTGTTCCTCGAAAAACGAACTCAGTGTATTAACTGTCATAAAATCGAAGGCGTGGGCCATCAGGTCGGTCCGGACCTCACAAAAATCTGGGAGACTCACACCGTCGGCAAAATCATGGAATCGATTCTCGACCCTTCCCGCGAGGTGAAAGAAGGTTACGCTACCTGGAACGTTGTCACCGAAGATGGCCTGGTTTACAGTGGCCTCAAAGTGAAGGAAGACGCCCAGGAATTAATCCTCCGCGATTCCAGCGGCAAAGAGATTCGTATCCCCGCCGATGAAATTGACGAAAAAATCGAAAGCAACAAAAGCCTGATGCCCGAAGGAGTCATCTCGCAACTCTCCTATCAGGAATTCATCGACCTCGTCGCATTCCTGAAAGACCGCGAATCCCAACAGGCGATGCGGGAATTGAAGTAACTGCGAGATGAGTTGAAACCACCGCAAGACAACCAGATACTACAGATTGCTTTGGAAGTGATGATGAAGAATAATTTATGCTAAACATCATACTAAAAAAGTATCGCGAGATTAAAAAAGATCCGTTCTTTCCGCCTCTTGTAGTAGGACTCATTCTATCAGTATCCTTCTTTACCGCCTTATTCACTTATGAGATCTTAAACATACCAAAAGAGATAGCTAAATTTTATCTTCTACTTCACCTTCCATTCATAATTTATTGTTGGTTAATGACAGGGGCCATTCGTGCCAAAATACGGAGTGAGCGTAATGATGCGAAGAGAAACGTGAAGTGACCCTTAAGTCCTCTTATAGGTCACGTCCCCTTCTTTTTTGCAGATTGATGAGTTGCCACAACCCGGGTTTAGGATGGGTTCTAACACAGATTACAGGACCAGCGGATGCAATTGGTGTATGACCCCGAAGATCTGCCGACAGCCGAAAAACTGAAAGATCCGCGTCTGGACTGGTTAAAAGATATCGGCGGAATTCCGATCAATGAAGCTGAACCTGAGCTCGAATCATTTCTGTTTGGCTATGACCGGGGTTTTGAATACCTTCGTAGATTAGTAGATCAATCCCCTGAATTGCATGACACCCCTGAGGAGCGTCAGGAACTGGTCTCTTTGTGGAATGTGCTGACGACAGTAAAAAAGCTTTCCGCCCCCGTCCCTACTCCGCGAACATGGCGACTGGAATTGGATGATCTGCATCCACAAGACTTAAGCTACCCCTTGTTTCTAAGAACGAAAAACACCTCCTGGAAACGTGGAGGAAAACAGTCATGCGTAGAAGATGAGAATGAACTTCAGGATGAATTGAATGAGCTAAGAAAAGTCTTCGGTTGGGACTGTACGATACTCGCACGGGAATGGCTTGACCTGAAATCGGTGGGTGAATGGCGTTTCGGTTCCGTTCCCCGTGAGGTGCGTGTCTGGTGCGTCCACCAACAGCCTTGTATTTGGACATTCCACTATCAGAATGTTTGTCCGGACGCAGACTGTTTTCCACTTAGCCAAGAAGATATTGAAACTCTTCGCCTCTACGCAACAAAAATTGCATCGCAATTTCGATCTCCACTATCAGCATTCGACTTCGCCCAGACGACAAACGACGACTGGAATTTCATCGAAGCGGCGCCGGGAGGTTGTGCTGGTATCGCACACGAACGAGCATTCAAAATGCTGGGGCACTGTTTACAGAACAAATCTTGTAAACCCTGGCAGGAAACATACGCGGGCACATTGTTTGACGAACGCCCCGAGGACAGCTAAGCACGAGGGATGCCTGACAAACATTTCCAAGGCAGTTTAGTCCTACAGATTTACTATCGAAGACTCAAAGCTTTTTACTAATCATTTTGATTTGCCTACCGAAAACGGCACGAAACTTTGTCGTTTGATTTAGTAACCAGGCATGGGCGTTCGGCCAGTTGATTTCTTCTGAGAGATCAAAGTGAGCTGAACTTTTGATTCGACTCGCTTTCTTACCTGGTAATTCCTGCCAGTCTAAGTGTTCATTCAATTCCGTCTCGATCTTTTCTTTTATCGCTTCCAGTTCCTGAAACAGAAGTGGAGATTTGGGAATGTAAAGTTCACACCCCATCTCATGCTTCTGGCTGTTGAGTGTCAATGAGAGGTAGGCGTTAGATGTACCGATACTGACTTCATACCAATTTTGGGCATGCGCTTTTTGAAGCTTGATTTTTCCGTTATTCGTTTCTGCGTATTTTTTGAATTCAGTCCAGAAATCTAATTGCAACAATTGAGTTTCGGTCAATTCAGTACGAGCAGTCATTTCTTTTACGGCCTTGGCCCAGTCATTGGGCTTGGCAACGATATGAAATTTGGGGGCGGGAGGAGAATCAGCGATTTTCCATAGCTCCAACTGGATGGCAAAAAAGTTTATGTCTGAATTCGTATGCTCATTCAACCAGTCAATCGCTTGCCGGTGTTCTTCCTGCACGCTTTTAACAATCCATACCATGAATTCAGCATCCATGCCGGACGCATAAGTAATCAGTTTTCCTAAATGATCATGATCCGTCGTTTCCAGTTGATTCTCAATAATTATTTTTTTTCCTGTGTTCGTCTCCTCAGCCAGGATATCTACACTGAACTTACCTACGTCTGCTTCTGTTTTGATGAGGGAAATCTCAATTCCGATTTCGTCGCTTAACAACTCGAGATTTTCAGGTTCCGCCAACCAATTCGTAAAATCGAGTGCCTCGTGCTTCCAAACCTCTCGAAGTTCTACAAATTCAATTTTTGCGAGTTTCACGGTAGATCCCTTCAGTAAACGACTTCAACCAACTTTACTGTCAATTTCACCTGTATCACCCTACCGCATACTCGTTCGGTGTCGACCATTTAATTTTCACTGCATAGACCGAATTATCGCTCCCGTATTTTTCACAACCAACCGGTTGCATCCATTCAGTGACGGTTACCCAACTTTCGTAGGGAGAGACCGTCACCACTTGGAAGTTCCCTAACCGCGCACCTCTTTCGGGAACGAGGACCTGCAAGGTTTCTTTTTTTAGTGCCAGGTTTTCAGGATCGACTTCCGCCATAAAGAGGGGGGCCCGTTGGCGGAAGACATGCTGGTTGTCATCCCGTTTATAAGTGAAGACGAGATACAATCCGTTCTGATGCGAAATCCAGTGTTGTTGAGTGTCGCCAGTGGAAAGCTCCGTACCGTCGTCCCATTTCCAGGCCTGCGGTTCGCTGAACTTGAGGCCATCCTTACTGCGGGCAACATAACCATGACCATCACCGTGACGGATAGTGATGAAGAACTCATCTCTAAAGTATGTCAGAGACGGTTCGAGCGCACCGCGATGGGTGGGGATGTCGAGTTCGGAACCATGCTCCAGATACTTGACCGTCTTTCCATCGAAATCACAGCGCATCACAGTCGCCTTGCGATACGGGGTGTTGCCGTCGGAAAAATAAAACGGAATCAATAATTCTCCGTTCGGCAGGTCGACCCGCTGCGCACATCCTGCCCCGGAATGATAAAACTTTTGTTTCATATCGGGCATCTCTACGACATCCCAATCGGACCAGGTGCGTGTATCATTATCATAGACGGCATACGACGTCTCCCGTTTGCGGCGGCCCTTTTGTACATGATTATTCTCATACCGAACTGTGTGCCCGATCCCCAAAAGTTTTCCGGTCCGAGCATGCCAGGCCGGTGTAAAGTCACATACACCAACCGTTATTCCTGCACCTTCATCTCGATGTTGGAAACTGGTGTCGTTTGGCCCCGACCAGGTTTGGCCGAGGTCATCCGTCCGCATTTCTTTGAGCGGTTGAAAGACATCCGAGCCCTTGAGCCACAATTTTTGCATCGTCATCACCACGGAAGGAGTCTTTCCCGGAATCGCCCCAGCCCGAGGATGCACCCAGCAGTGGACGCCATCGAAACCAGAATGCACGACAGTTCGCTCGACTTCTTTTATCGGCCCGGAAGGTTCTGCCCCAAGCAGCGAACGCGTTTCCCCCAATCCGGCAAACAGGCCACTGACGATGGCGGATGCAGAAGTAAATTGAAGAAATTGACGACGGTCAAGAGACGGTTTTTTCATCAGGAACTCTATTTTCAAGTGGAGGCGAACTGTTGCGACGAGATTCCATTCGTAGATCGGAGACTTTATAATGCGATACCATATTCAGAAGGCTGATCCTATTCTTAAGGCTAATCCTGGCCGACGCAACCCACGACTTCATCTGTTAATCTGATCCCACCCGATTCTCTCCTAACGTGCTCACCGGAAATAGCGTGATGATGCCTATCTCGACACCGCTCTCTCTTCGTTTCATCTTCTCGGTCGTTCTAGCTTCGCTGCTTGCCTCTGGGGCATTTGCCCAGACCAGTGAACTGCTTACTCCGCAGGAAGCGGCGGAAAAAATATCCGTACCGGAAGGATTTCAGGCGACCCTCTTCGCGGGAGAACCTGATGTCGTCCAACCAATCGCCTTCACAATTGATGACCGAGGAAGATTATGGGTAGTTGAGTGTGTCTCATACCCGGAATGGTCGGACAAAAAACAAGATCGAGTGATTATCCTCGAAGATACGAACCAGGATGGAACATTCGACGAGCGAAAAGTTTTCTGGGACCAGGGGGTGAACCTTTCCGGAATTGAAGTCGGGTTTGGAGGTGTCTGGCTTTGTTCGACGCCCAATTTGATTTTCATTCCTGATGCTGATCAAAACGATCAACCCGATGGTGAACCAGTCATTCTGCTTGATGGCTGGGATGACAAAACAAGTCGGCACAATGTTTTTAACGGACTCACCTGGGGACCGGACGGCTGGTTATATGGCTTAAACGGCATTCTGTCGAAATCCGTCGTAGGCAAACCGGGAACAACTGAATCGAACCGCGTCAAACTGGACTGCGGTGTATGGCGGTATCATCCGACGAAACAAATTTTCGAAGCAGTCGCCCACGGAACGACCAACCCGTGGGGCCTCGACTTCGATCAATACGGGCAGATTTTCATCACGAATTGCGTGATCAAACATTTGTGGCATGTCGTTCCGGGGGCCCATTACGAACGCATGTTTGGCACGGATGTGACTCCTCATACTTACGAACTGATCAGTTCCATCGCCGATCATATTCACTGGGGCGGAGGCAACTGGACATCTTCCCGTGAAGGTCAGGGAAAACATGATGTCGCCGGTGGAGGCCACGCGCATGCGGGGGCGATGATCTATCAGGGAGACAACTGGCCCGAAGAATATCGGCACAAACTTTACACGCTCAACATTCATGGCCGCCGCGCCAATCAGGATATCCTGGAGCTGGAAGGTTCCAGTTACGTTGCCCATCACGGGGAAGACATGCTGCAATCGGGCGATCCCTGGTTTCGTGGGCTGGAACTGAAATACGGTCCCGATGGAGCCGTTTATATCACCGACTGGAACGACACGGGCGAATGCCATGACTACGTGAATACCCAGAAACAAACCGGCCGAATTTTCAAAGTCGCTTATGGTGAATTAAAATCGGAGCCGATCAACCTCGCAGAAAAAAGCGATTTGGCATTGGTGGAACTGCATGCCCATCCCAACAATTGGTATTCCCAACATGCACGACGATTATTACAGGAGCGAGCCACCAACAATCAACTGGTCTCTCGCGATGAAGTCGTCACAGCACTCTGGACAGGTTACCAGAACACAACCGCGGTTCCCGGAAAACTCCGCTACCTGTGGACTCTGTTCACACTGAATGAATTACATGACAAGGAACTTCTTGAACTACTCAATAGTCCGGAAGAATGGCTACGAGCTTGGGGAATTCGATTGGCGGTTGATAACCGGTTCATTTCTTCCAACTTACTGACGAAGTTCATCCACCTCGCCGAAACAGAACCTTCTCCCCGCGTGCGTCTGGAACTCGCTTCCGCCTTACAGCGCATCCCTCGGCCTTACCGCTGGATGGTGGCTCCTTATTTATTACGCCGGGCAGTTGACCGGGACGATACCTATCTCCCCTTGATGCTCTGGTACGGCATTAACGAAGCCATCGACACGCATCCCAAACAGGGAGTCGAATTAATTTCGGACGTGGAAATCCCGCAAGTGCGCCGACTCATTGCTCAGCAACTGGCGCAGGAACCAGCTCTGTATGAACTGCTCGCGAAGAGTGGATACGATGTCGTGCGGCTGGATCTTTTGCAGGGAATTCAAACCGCGTTGATCGGTCAGAAAGAGGTACAGAAGCCAGCCGCCTGGGATCGTGTGCGTGGCAAGATGGCAACGTCGTCCAACCCCGAAATCCATTTGTTGACCACCTTACTTTCACTGCAGTTCGGTCAACCGGAAGCGGCAGACGAACTTCGAAATCTGGTCAGCAATGTCGAGACTTCTCAAGAACATCGCGAAACGGCGCTCGACGCCCTCACTCGATCTCAAGATCCGGAACTGACCACATTGCTTATTCAATTACTTGATGAAACAGCCATGCGAGGACCGTCATTGGTCAGTATGGCCGCGTACGATGAAGCCCGTCTCCCGGATGAGATTATCGCCCGCTTTAAGGAGATGAACCTCTCCGACCAACAAAAAGCGGTCGGCACCTTAACTTCCCGCCCCAGTTACGCCCTAAAAATGCTGGACGCGATGGAAGCGGAAAAAATTGAACGCAATGCCCTCTCCGCATTTCATGCACGACAAATCTTGAATCTCAACCAGGAAGATCTCACGAAACGATTGGAAGAAGTCTGGGGAACGATTGGGCAAACGGATGAAGCAAAACAACAGCAGATTGAAACATTACGAAAACTGCTCACCGCAGACAATATCTCTAACGCGGATGCTTCACATGGACGGTTGCTGTTCACCAAGAATTGCGCGAACTGTCATCAACTTTTCGGAGAAGGAAGTAAAGTAGGTCCCGAAATAACCGGTTCACAAAGAGCAAATTCCTATTACCTGATTCAGAATATGGTCACTGCTAACGCGCTGTTTGGAAAAGATTTCCAGA
>JAGQQC010000319.1 GCA_020426395.1 Planctomycetaceae bacterium | reverse complement strand
GAAGCCCAATTCTTTCATCAGATTCCTGCTGACGGAGAATATCGCCTTGAAGTTCGCGATCTCAATCGAAAAGGAGATAGCGATTACGCTTATTCAATTTTGGTTGAACCTGTTTCCTCTGGATTTGCCCTGACCGCTGATGCGACTACTTTGAACGTTCCTCAAACAGGAACGGTGGCGGTGACCGTTAAAGCGGAACGTTATCTATATACCGGCCCGATTGAGATCTCTGCCGTCGATTTACCGGCTGGGTATACTTCACATAAAACGATCATGGGGCCTGGGCGGAATGAGGTGATCTTGACGATTTCGGGGACATCCGAAACGGAACGGGGAAAAATTATCCCTGTCAAAATCGTCGGAAAAGGGGCAGAGACACAAACGGAAACAGCGCTGGTTCTCGCTGCCTGGAAACAACAGTTAAATAACATGCTGGTGATATCCGATCAGTTTTCCGAATCACTCGCACTGGGAGCAACCGCTCCCCTTCCCTATCGAATTCGGTTTGAACCTGCTGAGGTCGTCTTAGGTCCCAATCTATCTGCTACGGCTAAAGTGATCGTCGAACGAAATGAAGGTTTCAACGAAGAGGTTACACTCGCACTGAATCCTGCTGCAGATAAAAATGGTCTTCCTGCCAATGTAACGGCTGATGTCAAACCCGTTGCCAAAGATCAGAATGAAGCCGTGGTGACCATCACTGGTAACGAAAAAGCGGGGTTAGGACAGTTCACGATCAACGTTCAAAGCACCCTGAAAAAAGACAAGCAAACATTCACCCAGTCCTTGCCGGGTTTGACGCTCAGTTTTGAGTCTCCCCTCTCGGCTACGGCTGTGACTGATAAGCCGGAAGCGAAAAAAGCAGAGGTGATTCCGCTTAAACTGACCGTCAAGCGAAACCCCGCTCTGGGAGGCGAAGTCAATTATCAACTGACTAATCTCCCTGAAGGATATACTGCTCCTACCGGGACAATTGCTGCGGATGCCTCCGAAGTTGTTGTCGAATTGCCGATTCCTGAACAGGCACAACCGGCGGAACTAAAAGACCTGAAATTTACTCTGGAGATCAAACAGGGAGATAAAGTATTCAAAGCGGAAACAGCTCCGTTCTCCCTGAAAGTGATTGAGTAAGGACATATTTAGAATAAACACGAGATAAAATTATTCTGCAATGGATGGCGAAAACCTTATAGAAGCAACAAGGAGCTTCGATTTAATGAAATTCTATCGCGACGTACACAATTCGAACGATCGAATGAACCTGACGCTACCATTTATGATGGGCTTCATATTCCTGTTTGGTGCTTTTGTGATCGCGCCGGCCACGGTTTATGCAGAAGCAGAAGCGACCAGCGAAGTCGTTGTTGAACAACCGAGTCGTCTTGTGCTGGAGCCGGGTGAAATAACGCTTGATGGTGCACGGTCAGTCCAGCAGTTGGTCACGACCGGCTATTATTCAAACGAAGAAACTCGCGACTTAACAGAATCCGTGGAATATACTTCCGGGAATCCGGGAATTGTGAGTGTAGTTGGAGCCAGGATTACCCCGGTCGGTAACGGAGAAACAACGGTTACTGCGAAAGTCGCTGGGCAGGAATCAACCGTAAAGGTCATTGTGAAAAATGTTGAAACAGTTACGCCGGTTAGTTTCAAACATGACATGCTTGCGGCCTTGACCAAGGCGGATTGCAACAGCGGAGCCTGTCACGGTTCACCCTCCGGCAAAGGAGGTTTTCGGTTATCACTTCGTGGGTATGACCCTCCTCTAGATATGATGACTTTGCGAACGGAGTTTTTTGGTCGCCGGACGAATATCATGAACCCGGATGAGTCACTGTTGATCAAAAAACCACTCATGCAAGTTGCACACGGAGGAGGACGTCGACTTCGCAAAGGAGATCCCATGCACGCGGCATTGGTGAACTGGGTCGGCGAAGGGATGAAACTGGATGCTGAAGGAACACCCGATCTGGTTAAGATCGAGCTATTTCCCAAGAAACGCATCCTTCGAGAAAAATCACCTCGGCAACAGCTTTACGTCTTGGGTGAGTTCAGTGACGGCTCAATTAAAGATTTAACGGACTTGACCGTTTTTAGTTCTTCCAGTGAACGGGTCGCCTTCGTATCACCGGAAGGATTGGTTGAAAAAGCGGATCGCGGGGAGACAACGATTCTCGCTCGCTATCTCGACAAGATGTCCACCTGTGAAATCTCTTTCCTGGAAGATGTCCCAGGATTTGCCTGGAACGAACCGTCCGAAAACAATTTTGTCGATACGCTCGCCTTTGCCAAAATGCAGCAATTGCAGATTCTTCCTTCAGATGTCTGTTCGGATGATGAATTCGTGCGGCGTGCCTATCTGGATGTCACTGGCCGGTTACCACGCGTGGAAGAAACCACCGCCTTTTTGAATGAGTCTTCCCCAGATAAACGGAGCCGGTTGATTGATCAGTTGTTGGAAACGCCTGAGTATGCGGAATTCTGGTCACTTAAATGGAGCGATGTTCTGCGGGCCAGCAGTGAGAAATTCACGGAAACCGGAACTCATAAATTCCATGAATGGATTAAAAACGTGGTTTATGAGGATGTTCCTCTCGACCAGTTTGCATATGAATTGTTAACCGCCTCGGGAAGCTCTTATCAGAACCCGGCGGCAAATTACTGGCGAGCTAGCCGGGAACCTAATGAAGCAACGGAAGTGACCGCCCAGTTGTTCCTGGGAATTCGAATTCAGTGTGCGAAATGTCACAATCATCCATTTGAACGTTGGACGCAGGACAATTACTACGGGGTGGCAGCAGCGTTTGCTCGCGTCGGCCGCAAAAAATCGTCAGATGCCAATGAGGAAGTAATCTTCGCACAAGCCTCTGGGGACGTGACACAACCTCGCACTGGTGAAACGATGAAAGTTCATCTGTTGCTCAAAGGAGATATTGATGTTCCAGCGGAAGTGGATCGTCGAGTTGTTTTCGCTGACTGGTTAACCTCTGCCGAGAATCCGTTCTTTGCCAAAGCAACAGTTAACCGAATCTGGGGGCATCTGATGGGCCGTGGAATTGTTGATCCCGTGGACGACTTCCGCGATTCCAATCCTCCTTCCAATGCTGCCCTGCTTGATGAACTGACGAAACAGTTTGTCGCGAACAGGTTCAGTATGAAGTGGGCTATCCGCACAATTATGAACAGCCGGTTGTATCAACTTAGTTCTGAAAAGAATGAGTTCAACTCTGACGATGAAATATATCATTCTCATGCTTCGACACGGTTGTTAACCGCCGAGCAATTACTTGATGCGATTTGTGACGTGACCGGAGTTCCCGAAAAGTTTGGAGGCATGCCGGCAAATACGCGTACCGTAGAACTGGTCGAGCCGCCTGGCGACCATTATTTCCTCAAAGTCTTTGGTCAACCGCAACGGGAGATGGCCTGCGAATGTGAACGCTCCAGCGACTCCAATCTTTCGCAAGCCTTGCAGATGATTAACGGTCCCGTCATTCAGGATAAACTGAAGGTCGAAACCGGGCGTTTGCAAACGTTGGTCAAATCTGGACAAGAGGATGCGGCAATCGTCAATGAGATCTACCTCGCCGCTGTCTCTCGTCGTCCAGAAGAAGTTGAATTGCAAGCGGCGTTGGAACACATTAAGTCTTCCTCCGATCGAACTCAGGCCCTCGAAGATGTCGCCTGGGCCGTGTTGAATTCAAAAGAGTTTCTATTCCAACACTAAGATTGGATGCGACCTCCAGTAAAAGTTAAGCAGGCACAGTGGTTTCATATCACTGTGCCTGTTTTTTGTTCATTTGTCGGGTTAAAACCGGCGTGACCGTTCAGTGGTCGCTGGGTTTATTTCCCCTTACAATAATGACCACATCCCATTTCTGAATTTCGCAGACGAGATTTTATCACATGCCTTCTGAGACGTCGAAATCTGATCCTACCGCAACCGCGGCAGATGTCTGTGATACGCGATCCTGTTATCAGAAGCCGGTTGCCCCCTTCGGTCGGAACTATAATGCAGCGGCCAGCCCGATCTACCAGACTTTACGTGGAGCTGAATTCCCATTCGGATTGTTTGATCCGGAAGCAGAAGTCATCGATCCACAAGCTCAAGCCCTGTTGGATCGCTCGCTCGAATTAGTTCGCACACTTAAGCAGCAAAACCAATTATTGAATGAGAGCGGAAAAGTCTCTTCGCAGACAATTGAGCAGCTTGCCAGCCTTGGTTTCTGGGGATTGAGGGGGCAAAAAGGTCATGGTGGAACTGAAATCTCTTACCAGTGCTTTACTAAATTCCTGACTTCAATGGTTACTCTCGATTCTACTGTTGGCGGATTGATGATGGTTCAGGGAAGCATCGGAGCCAGCGGTTTGTTACAAGCGTTTGGAACATTGGAACAACAGCAAAAATTTCTTCCACGTTTGGTGAGTGGTGAAAAACTATCTGCTTTTGCTTTAACAGAACCTGGGGCGGGTTCTGATCTGACGGCGATCAAGACGACAGCCGTGCTGGATGGTGACGATTATGTTCTCAACGGCGAAAAGTTGTTTATCACCAATCTTTGCCCTGGAAGGATTGTCAGCTTGTTTTGCCTGATTGAGGAGCAACCGGCGGTGCTGATTGTTGAACTGCCAGAGGAAGAAAACGAACAGTTCCGGATGAAACCATACGGTCTATGGGCGCTTAAGCATACTTTCAATCAGGGAGTCCAGTTCAATAATTTCCGTGTCCCCAAAGCAAATCGTCTTGTACCAGAAACAGGAAACGGATTCACGATTGCCTACTATGGGTTGAATCGGGGACGTCTGGCCGTATGTGCCAGTGCAGCGGGGAACATGCGAACGATGCTCGCCGACCTGATCCCCTGGATTAAGAGACGCAGAACCTTTGGGGAAGCTATTGAATCACGAGAGCTCGTTCTGCGACGGTTGGCGCGGTTGGCATCGCTGATTGCAGGTTGCGATGCGTTATCTGAATGGGGAGCCTGGCTACTCGATCAGGGGTATCGGGGGGGACTTGAATGTATCGTCGCGAAAATCTTCGCTAGTGAAGCCCAAAAGGAAGCGGCCATTGATCTTTATATGAAAACCTGCGGTGGTCGGGCGTTTCTACACGGGCACCGATTCGGCGACAACATTCACGATTGGCTGGCCCCTTGCATTTACGAAGGAGAGGGTGAGCTTCTCAGCCTCTCGTTTATCAACACACTGTTGAAACAAGCGACACCGGAAGATTTTGAAGTCAAACTAGATGCGAATCTTCCTTCTCTTCCGAATCACTTTGAGCAACTCGCTCTTTTTGCGATCCGGGAACTACAGGCATCGCGATCGGAATTGGCTCAAATGGTAAAACAATATGGAAAAGAATTGGCAGACCGGCAATGTCTATTGGTTGATCTTTCGAATCGAATCCAGAAGTTAATTGTGATGATCACAACCCTATTGTGGGGAGCAAAGCAGACTGATGAATCGGTGCGGCAAGCGGCAATCATTTTAGGGCTGGAATTAAAACGAGCACTGACTGGAGAACGCATTACACCAGCCGAGTTACAAATGATGACTCACTTGGGAGCCTCGAT
>JAGQQC010000318.1 GCA_020426395.1 Planctomycetaceae bacterium | reverse complement strand
ATCGATACTATTGAAGTAACTGGAGAGCTGATAAAACTCTTTCTGTGTAACCGGGTCGAATTTGTGATCGTGGCATTTTGAACATTCGAGGGTTAACCCGAGAAACGCAGTACCGAAGGTCTGCGTCCGATCCGCGACGTATTCTGTGCGGAACTCTTCTTCGATACTGCCTCCTTCGTTCGTCTGTCGATGGTGACGGTTGAAGGCGGTCGCCAGGATCTGGTCGCGCGTCGGTTCCGGTAACAAATCTCCCGCCAACTGCCAGGTAATGAAATCGTCATATGGCAGATTCTGATTGAAAGCGTTGACCACCCAATCACGCCAGGGCCACATTGCCCGGTAGACGTCCGACTGATAACCGTAGGTGTCGGCGTATCGAGCCACATCGAGCCAGTCAACCGCCATGCGCTCACCGTAATGGGGAGAAGCGAGTAATCGGTCGACCACATTCTCGTACGCTTTCTCCGAATCATCTTTCAGAAAAGCATCGATCTCTTCTGGTGTCGGGGGAAGACCCGTCAGATCAAAACTGACGCGGCGGATCCACTGTTCGCGTGTCGCAGCGGGGGACGGTGAGAGACCTTCTCGCTCCAGACGATTCAGGACGAAATAATCAATCCGGTTACGGGGCCAGTCCGTTTGTTTGACTTCGGGAAGGGGAACTGGTTTCAACGAAATGAAGGACCAGTGATCTTTCCACTCGGCCCCCTGCTCGATCCATTTCTTGACCAGCGAAATTTCTCGTTCGCTCAGTGACAAATTCGAATCTTGCGGCGGCATCACCTCGAACTCATCGTGGGAACTGATTCGGCGATAGAGTTCACTCAACTCCGGTTTGCCTGGTGTGACATATCGGACACCCGCATCCTCGTCCACAAACTGATTCAATTGATCCGGATTATCGAGGCGTAAATCGGCTTGCCGGTTTTCATGATCGGGGCCATGACAATGAAAGCAGCGGTCGGACAGGATCGGCCGGATATGAAAATTGAAATCAACCTGCTGCGGAAGATCGTCTGCGCAAACGGCGTGCGGCATCCACACACTGACGCTGAGAACGAAAAGTAGACTCAAACAACGGGTGAAAAGATGAGACACGGAATTCCTCGCGAGGCGTCGGGGGCGGGATTATAAAGGTAAGATTTCCCCTTTATTTTACCACCAGAGCCTGGCCAGCGGGACCATAAACTGGCTGAATCCAAGCCTGTTTTTTGTCTCCCCGTTCAGCCGGGTTGGGATGATCGGCCGAAGATGTCACGCGAACCCGTACGTATAAGTCAGTCGGTTGGAATGAGTAACGGGCTTCTGTTCCAGTCACGGTATGCAGGACTGCTCCTAACTCGTCACTATATTTACGCGTGATTTTATCGTCCTCCCCTTTTTCGTTCAGAACCGGTTCGCTCGTGGCATCGTATCCTTCACGGGTACCGATAAACTCGATGGTGTAAGTCTCTCCCTCTTCTGGAGCAACCTCAACTGTGATGCCTTCCTCATCCGTCACAATCCGGTTCATATTCACCCCGGAAGAGGCATAGAAATCTCCATTTTCGAGAGCTCTCACTAAGGTGTTCGATTCGAGTTTGTCGGCGAGAACCGTCACCCAACCTCGTCCCGGTTCACTTCGTTTTGCCGGAGAAGGAATCTGGTGATACTCATGACCATCATCAGTAGCGAGCCCATACATCAGTGGTAACTTAAGCTCGGTAATCCGAAGCGTCAGGATGATATCCCAAAGACGTTCCGTCGTTGCGTGCTTCTCATTTCCATTATTATGCACACTCGGATGACCGTTATAGACTTCGAAGAAATTCTCACCGACCACGCGCATTAATTGTTCAGCAGTCACGCCGTAATGAAAGTTGGGATGGTTCAGATGAATCATCATCGCCTGCCCAGTTCGCTCTCGCTGAGAAATCGCGGCATTCACATTATTCTGCATCGTGTCGAAGACCGACTTCCCTTTCATGGGGGGGATCAGTTCTTTCACGTTGGAAACATTCATGTGAACTGGGGCTCCCTGGTAACCATCAGTTACCTCTTCACCGAGAACCATCAGGAATGAACCATCCTCATTCAGCAATTGAGAAAACTCATCGAACTTTTTGAGACGGACTTCCAGAATGCCATCGACTGTCCGTTCTTCAATCCAGTCTTTCGGGAACTGCGCTTTTAGCTTTTCATACGCATTTATTCCCCCCTTGCTCATTTCCACATCAATCCAGCGATCATTTGTCGCCAGGACGTTGTGATCGGACAAGGTCAGGAAGTTGAAACCATGCTCTTTATACCAGAGGCCGATCAGTTCGGGATAATTATCCCCATCCGACCATAATGAATGAGCATGCAGGTTTCCCTTGAACCATTGCTTGCCCTCTTTGGCTTCGAGTTCACCACCACGAACTTCGCTGAAGGAAATAGTGCAACAGAAAAGGATCGCCAATGATAAAACGAGTTTCATATTACGCATGAGAACAACCTGAAAATGAATTGGAAACGGGCGGAGTGAAGATTCAAGGAGTCTTTTATCATCCAGTAAATGAGCGGCAAACGCAAATGGACAGTTGAAGAATGAATGAAGTTTTTGGCGTTGAATTCCAAAGAAAAACCGAAGACGCGTTCACAGAGAACAGGCCTTCGGTTGTTTGAATTTCGTCTTTAGGGAATGTCGGTTTGATTAACCGAAGCCCCTCTACTCAACATTATCCCATCAGTTCGTCGATCACCGTTGGATCACTGACGAGGTGAGAGGGACGTCCCTGCGGTGTATAGAGAACTTTGTCCGGATTAATTCCGAGTTTCGTGTAAATCGTCGAAACCAGGTTTTCCGGGGAAAGAACCCGTTCTACTGCCGAGAAACCTTTGCGGTCAGTCGCCCCAACCACGGTTCCGCCCGGTGTTCCACCCCCAGCCATCAGCACAGACATCGCATTCGCCCAGTGATCACGACCGGCACTTGTACGTCCCGGTATGATCGAGATTTTGGGAGTCCGGCCAAATTCGCCCATCGCAATGACCAGGGTCGAATCAAGCAGACCTCGTTCTTCGAGATCGCTGATGAGTGTCCACACGGATTGATCCCACTCCGGAAGACGATCATTACATCGTTTGAAGATGCTGTCATGATGGTCCCAACCCCCATCGTAGATCGTAACGAAGGGGACACCCGCTTCCACTAAACGGCGAGCGAGCAGACAACGTTGTCCGAAACCATTTCGTACATAACGATCGCGGACTTCATCCGTTTCTTGTGAAATATCGAACGCTTTTTGTGCTTCGGGTGAAGTGATCAGGCTATGCCCCTGCCGGTAGTACTCATCCAGACCGAGCACCGGATCACCTGCAACCTGCTCTTCAAACCGTTTCATTTTATCAACCAGTTGTCGCAAGTCCGTTCGTTTGTGAAAACGGTCTTCTGTTAATTCGCGGGGCAAAGCCACATCGCGGACACGGAAGTTATCCTTGTTCGGATCATCTTTGACGACGAACGGTGCGTATTTAGCGCCGAGAAAGTTTGGCCCCCCGGAACGGGACATATTCGGCATACTGAAGTAAGGAGGTAAACCGTTATCTTTACCAAGCTCGTAAGCGGTCACCGATCCCATGCTCGGATGAAAACTAACAAACGCGCCACAACCAACAGGAATACGCGGCGGAGCTCCCGTCATCATGTAGTGGTTACCGGCGCCGTGGTTGCCCTGGTTATGTTTGATCGAGCGGATCATGGCGAACTTGTCGAGGTTCGCTGCCAGGTTCTTCATGTTTTCCGAGAAGACGACTCCGGGAACTTTGGTTTTAATCGCTCCCAGTTCCCCACGATATTCAGAAGGGGCTTCCGGTTTGGGGTCGAAGGTTTCGAAGTGAGTCGGACCACCGTCCATCCAGATCAGAATGCAGTTGGTCGCTTTCCCCGATTTCGGAGTATGGACGGTCTGGGCATCCACACTTGCTGCCTCGGCGCGGCCTTGTAATGCGCCGGCTAAAGTCGCGCCAAATAATCCGCCAATGCCAAGCTTCAAGCAGTCGCGGCGGGTTGTTCCCTCGCAGTTTCGAGTCACAGCCATGAATCACCCCGTCGATCATCAACGTCCCATGGGGAATGGAACAGATCGTTTTTATCGGTAGGAAAAATGATGCGTTAGTGAACTGGGTATGTCACTGGAACCGCATCGGGTAAGGAAACAATCGCCCCGCTCAGGAAGCAATTGCAACGCGTGAGGTTTATGAAGGCATGTCGCCAGCAATCCGCCCTATGGTGGACGCTGTGTATGTCGTATCGACATATAGACATATGACATTAAAGATAACCAATAAAAGTCCGGATCGCAACTGTTTTCTGCATTAGTAACCCCTTCGGATATGGGAACATACGACACCTAAAATCTGGTTTTCCCCCCTAAACGGCTTGTCCTGCTTCGGCTGGTGTGGCAGTATGGGAAGTCCCGCTCGACAGTTTCCCTCCCCTGTTTTATCTCTCCCACAAAGAGATTCAACCCTGTTTATTCTGCCCATCTTATTCCTGCAGTCGAGCCCACTCGCCAATTCTTGTCGTTTTGTATAAGGACTGACCTGATGTTTCGTTCCCTCCAAAGCTGGCTAATCCGAGGCTTTGCTCTACTCGTTGTCTGTGCAACCTTCTTCTCAGCGAAGGCCCGCTTATCCGCGGACGAGAAGCTGCTTGAAATCAATACACCAATGACACCTCCTACCTGGGCAGTTCTGGAGCGGGAGCTTTTAGACCAGCAGCAGATTGCCTGCCGCGAGTTCTATAATCGCTATTTCGATTCGCGCGGGTTTCTGGAATGCGTCGAGCGTTGGGGCGGGGATGATGGACCGGATGACGCGATCGAAAACGTCAACGACTGGCCAATCCTGCATGCGCTGGGAGCGGACGACGAAATTCTGACAATGTACAAAACCGCCTGGGAAGGCCACCTCCGACAGTACACGCTCGCAAAAACAACCGAGGTTCCCTTCGCCCGAGATGGAATGTACTACAAGGAATTTCCAGTCATGTTCGACTGGGTGCATAACGGTGAGGGATTAACGGTTTTTGACTTGCAGGGATTGGGGGATCCGTACGATGCGAAATTTCAGCAACGAGTAAAAAGATTCGCCGGATTCTATATGAACGAAGATCCCGGCGCCCCCAACTACGACCCGGAACATAAAATTATTCGCTCGCTGTTCAACGGCTCACGCGGTCCCCTGCTCCGTAAAGCCACCGGGCTCGATTGGGCCGGCGATCCGATCGAGGTGAAGGACCGATTCCTTCCTCGTCACGGAGAAGAGACCTACGACCAGATGGTCGCCCACTTCAAGGATTACAACGACATCGTGGGCGATCACCCACAGAACATGGGAGCCACTTCGCTTGCCTTTAATGCCTATGCACTCACCCAAGAACCGAAATACAAGGAATGGTTGCTCGAATATGTCGATGCCTGGCTGGAGCGGACCTATGAAAATGATGGTGTCATTCCCACCAACGTTGGCCTGGATGGTGTGATCGGCAGTGCCGCTGATGGGAAATGGTACGGAGGAGTGTACGGTTGGGGGTTTACGGTCATTGTCCCGCAGACGGGTGAAAAAGCGAATCGAAATACCCACACACTCGGTATCAC
>JAGQQC010000317.1 GCA_020426395.1 Planctomycetaceae bacterium | reverse complement strand
CGCTTCGGGTAAAGGATAGGTTCCTTCCTGCTCAATCGGGTTTTGTGTCGCGATCGTAATAAAGGGGCGCGATAATTGATGTGTGTTCCCATCCACAGAAACCTGTCGTTCCTGCATTGCTTCCAGGAGCGCCGATTGGGTTTTCGCAGGAGCCCGGTTGATTTCATCGGCCAGTAACAAGTTGGTGAAAATCGGACCCGCGTTAAAAATGAATTCCTGGGACTTCATGTCATAGATCGACGTTCCGCTCACATCCGACGGCATCAAGTCGGGCGTAAATTGAATTCGGGTCGATTTACACGAGAGCACACGACTCAACGTGGTGACGAGAAGGGTCTTTCCCAAGCCGGGAACACCTTCGATCAGCACATTTCCTTCCGCGAACAACGCCACCAGGACCGCTTCGATCACCTCGGTCTGACCGACAATGACCTTCTCGACTTCGTTTACCGCGGCATTAAATTTCGCAGCAATTTTCTCTGCAATCTGTGTCGTCTCCATGCGTCCCCTTCAACTATTTCATGCGCATAATCAACAGTTCATTCCCTCAGAACCAACCGACTTGAGAAGCGTTATCAAGATCAGCTCGCTCGCACTGGTTCAAGGGTTCATTATTCTAGTGTACATCGAATAGCAAACGCGACCCTCTACCCCTCTTTTTTCAATCTCGCCTAACGATCCGACGGTTCTTCCGAATCGCACATTGCCCCATCAAGATTTCTACTGTTGCACGACCTTGTCTACGCGGGCATTCGAGCGACTTTTTCCGCGAGCCCATTGAAAGTAGACGAGCAACCGGGTGGTTTCTGATTGGGGGTAGACCCAGACTTCCGAAATCGAAAGCGAAGAGACGCTGCGTAAGCTGGAAACGGGATAACCCAAAGTTCGCTCCACCTGATCGAACGTCATCCCTTCCACAACAAACCCTTGCCGCATTGCCTTTAACTGGGGATCTTCCTCTTGTGATTCTTCCCAGGATTTCAGATCTCGCCAACTTCCGTCAATAAACGCATAGCCCTGTTTATTCAATTCCTCTTTCACTGGCCCCGCCTCGGGATGGGTGCGAATCGTATCCAACAAGAATTCAACCCCCTTCTTTTTTTCTCCCAATAATTCAATACGATCCCGAGCCAATTGGGGAACACCGGCCGGCCCTTCTTCCGCAACCCGTTTCTCTCGATTATCGAGCCATTCGCTCGCCGCCGCTTTGGCTTTTTCCTCTTCTCCATAATCCAGATAATATTGACGAACCTGTAACATCTCACTACGGGTCAACAACTCGATGCGATCCAGTCGGAACTTCAAACCTGCCTGTCGTAGTTCTTTGATCGTCTTCGTTTTTTCTGGGGCCAGCGATTCCAGCCGGTCCGCCAGTTCCATGCCAGTACTCCCATCAACCGTCAACTGGCGTTGCAAATGTTCTTCCACCGCCTGAATGTAAAACAAGCGGTGTAATATCTGTCGCGTAAAATTATCCGATTCGTGATAGAACTCCAGCGGTGACGTGATGTATTTCTGTTCGAGTTCCTCAACCTTCTCCGTCAAGGGAGCCTCGGCACTCGTTAATTGTGCGAGCAATTGATCCAGAAACTCGTCAAACTTCGAACCATCCTGACTCATATGCCGGAGTGTCGCCCACCATCTTCGAAACGCTTCGTGCCGGAGTTCCATTTCATAACGGCTATAACTCGACAACTGCGAGGCCCGGTCAGCGAGAGCGAACAACGCGCGATAATCTTCTCCTTCCGTTCGATTTCGTTCCGTCTCTAACCCACTGGCATACAGTTCGTCCGCCCGTTTGAGAAATTCATCCTCTTCGTAGAACCGACCATATTCATAATATCGCCGCGCCTGATGATAAAAGGCTTCCGGAGCGGCGACGTCCACCTTCAAGTTCTGAAGCTTCTCTTCCGCCTCCAGGCTCGGCAGATGCTCAAGCCGGTTAACTTCAAAAAACAGCTCCTTGTCTTCATCTCTACGGAAAACTCCCCGAGCGCGTACGATATCGGAATCGGACTGCGAACGATCGAATTCCAATCCATTAATCGGCTTGAAAGAGAGCTCCGACTGTTGCAAGGTCATGCTACGACGGGTCATCGTTTTGAATCGACCTTCGACCGAAAGTACTTTTTCTTGCTCAGCCCAAAGCGGCCACTGATCTTCCAGCAGGAGAAACTCTTCAACAAACATTTCTCCTTCTGCACCGGACACAGCAAACACCGGCCAAACAGCAAAACCACAGAAAAGGGAGTAGAAGAAAATTCGGCGGCACCGTTGCGCAAACATCGCTTATTCCTCCTCTGGCTCAGTCGAGGAAGCATTAGATGCGACCGTGTCTGTGGATTGTGATTTCAGCAACTGCTCCAGTTCCGTTTGAAACTCCGGATCGTCATCAAATAATCCGACCATGGGCAATGTCTCTGGATGCTGCCAGAAAAACGTCTCCTCGCAATAGAGAATCCAATGCGGCTTTGGTTTCTTTTTCAAGGCCAACCGATTCCCCCGTGTGACCAACAGAAACCGCATTTCATTGAGTGCGTTCGTATCCCGATTGATGGCCGCATTTTCCGGGAGACGTATTTGCACCTGGAAATTTTCCTTTTTCTGGTTGATAGGCGCTTCCACCAGCAACCAGCGACTTCCTTCTTCTTCCACAACCTTTCCAAACAGATCAAGCAGGAACCATTCTCCTCCGGCATACTCTTCATAGGCGGGTGATTCATCTTTCACAGGGATAACCAACAATTTCTGGAGTTCTTCCAGGAACTTTGGAAACGTCTGCGGACTCAACTTCTTCGAAAGGCTCAATTCCCGGTTATACAGATGGACTTCATTAGACCGGGCATCATCCAGATCCAGAATCGTCGCGGCTCGGCTTGCGATTTCAAATTGCTCAATGGCCATTTCATGATTGTTTTGAACCAACGCCTCAAACGCCTGGGTAGCGGAGGCGGTGTAATCCTGGCGGGCCTGTTCCACCTGTGTGCGCCACCAGTAGAGATATCCAGAGACTCCCACCAACAACACAATACCCGCGATCGTTAATCTCAGTAGAGTGAATTGCCGACGAAATCGTTGTCGTAAAGGAACCCGTTCTTCCAATGAAAGCGAAACAGGATCGGTTACCGTCGCTATGGTAGCCCCATCGGAGGTAACGACTTGATCCTCTGTTTTCTCCTCTTCTTCGGAGAGAACATCAATCGCATCCTCTGCCAAATCCGGTTCAGGTGGAGTCGCGGGGACATAACCTTTAGGAGGTCGGGGGATCGGAAACGGACTGATCGGCAGTACCAGAAATCGCGTGCCGCAGACAGGGCAACTGCGTCGCTGTGTCTCTCGTGTTCGGTCAATCCGCAGGTATTCACCACAGGGGCAATGGTGAAGCAACCGCTCAACCGGACGAGTCGATTTCCCATTCAGCAAATCAATCGCTGATTTGAACCAACCCACCATAAAAGAGCGTCCACTAAATTTAAGAGATGATCACCGTCCGGAACAAAACTTCGTTATTCAAACCCAGATGGCCTTTCCATCAATTATTGACCTCCCACAGAGAAGGGTCAATTCCAGCCAACCCAGATAGTTAAATATTTAGCACGCATAATTCCCCAAACCTTGCAGTGAAGAACGGGGGTTTAACCGAGAAGGATCTTCAGATTGACGGAAAGTTACCTGTGAGCGGCAATTTTTCTCAGGCGAGTTCCTTCAGCACCAGATCACCCATCTCAATGGTACCAATCGAAGGTTTACCATAAGCAATGTCCGCAGTCCGGTGACCGGCACTCAATACTTGATCGACGGCTGTTTCTATCAATTTCGCTTCTTCTTCCAGTTTAAGCGAATGCCGGAAGAGCATGGCCGTTGCCAGAATCGTCGCTAACGGGTTGGCGATTCCCTTCCCGGCGATATCCGGAGCAGAACCATGAATCGGTTCATATAGACCCGGTCCATCGGAACCAATTGAAGCGGAAGGAAGTAACCCAAGCGAACCGGGCAACATCGAAGCTTCGTCCGTCAGGATGTCCCCGAACATATTCCCCGTGACAACAACGTCAAAGGCTTTCGGTTTGGAAATCAAATGCATCGCCATCGCATCGACCAGCACGACTTCGTATTCCAGTTCGGGAAACTCTTCTTTCATCACCCGTTCTGCCACTTGGCGCCATAAGCGGGAGACTTCCAGCACGTTCGCTTTATCAACGGAAGTCACTTTTCCTTTGCGGCCCTTGGCGGCTTCTCCAGCCAGGCGGACAATCCGTTCGACTTCGGGTACAGAGTAGACCATCTCATTGTACGCGACGGTGTCATTTTCGCGGCGTCCTGAATCGCCGAAGTAAATTCCCCCTGTCAGTTCCCGTAGAAAGAGGATATCCACTCCTTCGACGATCTCCCGTTTCAGGGGAGAAGCATCCAGCAAGTGCGGACTCGGGTTGATTGGACGCAGGTTCGCAAACAAGTTCAGCGCTTTGCGGATACCGAGCAATCCTTTTTCCGGACGAGTCTTCGCCGTCGGATCATCCCATTTCGGTCCCCCCACTGCCCCGAGCAGAATTCCGTCTGATTTTTTACACGCCTCAACAGTCGCTTCGGGCAGAGGATCCCCATATTTATCAATGGCAATCCCGCCGATATCGTGGCTTTCCAGGTGGAAGGTATGTCCGAATTTCTCTGCGACAGCGTTAATCACCCGCTCCGCCTGAGCGACAATTTCCGGACCAATTCCATCCCCGGGCAACAAAACGATATTGGCTTCCACGATTTCAACCTCAATTTTCAAGCGATTTCAGTACTTTATGAGCCGACCCACCGGCAAAACGTGTAACTTACCCGGTTCGAGGAGGAATGAAAAGCGACCGAGAATCAGCAATCGACATCAGTTGTCTGTAGAATCTATCTATCGCTCCTCCTCCCGCTTTCTCCGCTTGTATTCTTCCAGGCGTTTTTGCAGCGTCGCTTCGAATCCCCGGGCAACGGGTTGGTAATAATTTTTCTCGACGCCCAGGTAATCCTGATTCACCCAACCGTCGGTTGAATTGTGGGCATATTCGTAACCTTCGCCATGACCCAACCGCTTAGCCCCCTGATAATGGGCATCTTTCAAATGAACGGGCACCGGGATGACTCGTTGTTCACGGACATCCTGGAGGGCACTATCAATCGCGACGTACGAAGCATTCGATTTCGGAGCGAGGGCCACATACAGCGCGGCTTGAGAGAGAATAATACGGGCTTCGGGTAATCCGACGAACTCCGTCGCTTGCGCCGCGGAATTCGCGACCACAAGCGCCTGGGGGTCAGCATTGCCGACATCCTCGGCGGCGGCAATCACAATGCGTCGCGCCAGAAACCGAGGATCTTCTCCCGCTTCCAACATGCGGGCGAGCCAGTAGATGGCAGCGTCCGGGTCACTGCCGCGCATACTTTTGATCAGCGCACTAGCCGCGTCGTAATGTTCGTCACCATCGGCACTATACTGAATCGCTTTTTTCTGAATCGATTCCTGGGCCACTTCCAAAGTGAGTTGCTTCTCTTCGTCCGACAACGAGAGAACCCCGATCTCCAGGGCATTCAGTGCCCGCCGGGCATCGCCATCACAAATCTCCGCCAGAAAGTCGATCGCCTCCGGGTCG
>JAGQQC010000316.1 GCA_020426395.1 Planctomycetaceae bacterium | reverse complement strand
AGAGAACTCGTCAATAAACTATTTCATCTCAATCTTCATCATCGAAATCGGTCATCATTCCCATAATCTGGGGCTCCAGTTCACGGCGGTTCTGTTCGATGGTCACCACCACCGTCTGTTTTTTGCGGCCATCATCCGTTGTTTCCACGATTGGAATCACTTCACGCCCTGGAAAAAAAGGCATGGCCACATTGAACTGACCGGAGGCTTCCAGTTCCACAGGCTCACCCAAAATGGTTAACTGCCCCAGCGGGTCACTGGTCCCCTTTATTGTTAACTCCAATTCAACCTTAAAGGGACAAGCGGCGAGAGCCCGTTTGATCGGCTCGGCCCGGCCTTGAATTAACTGCGACACTGTTTTCAGATCATCTATCTCGGGAGTGATACCATCAACAGGGTGAGCCTGGATTGAAACATCACTTCTCTGCTCGTGCTCCTGTGTATTTATCTCTGGACGGCTTGCTTCAGTCGGTGTGTCAATACTGTTGGAACAGGCCAGTTGATAAAACCGGCCTGAAGTGGCCAATAAACCTAATTTTGATCGGAATCGGCATTCCGGTTCCGGTACCGGGTAATACCATTCTCGAAATCGGTCCGAGATAACGATTTCCTCAATCAAGCTTTCCTGTGGTGTTCCCGAAGGTTCCAGATCAATCTTGAAAATTCGCAATACCGGTTTGACGGTTTTCCATTCCGTTCCCAGCGATACTTCAGCCCGTTCCAGCGTTTGAGAAGAAAGAGACCAGCGAAACAGAAACCAATGCGAATCGAGCAACTCCAAACGCAAAACATCTTCTTCTGCCCGGGGAGTAAGCACCTGATTTCCATTTGAGCGTAGTGAAACAGAACGTTGTTTCCCGTTCTGAGCCAGGTCGTGTCGAAACCGTTTGTCTGTTGAATCCGGGAGGATTGCAGCCGAACCGTCTCCATTCTGTTTACTGATGTTTCTCGGTTTAGTACCTGCCTGCATGAGCTGACAAATCAGCTCTTCCTTTTTTAACAAATGCCACCCCCGAATCCGTTGTGCCTTGGCCATCTGGGCCAATTCCTTACGGGAGCGCTCACGAAGTTCTTCCAGCATCATGTTGAGGGGCCCTCCTGGAATTCTTTCAGTTTGCTAAGAAATGCTATCAAGAAAAACAGGCGGCCACCTCAGTTTTAAGAGCCCAAAAGAGATCCTCAAAGAAGAACACACCTCTGGGAAGTAATCCCATCAGCAACGGAAGAGGCGCTCTCTGCTCGTTCTAGCACTAGCGTGCATCGAGAACGACCATCATGGCTCACACCAGGTAGACCACCTGGACGAATACAAACCTCGATTTCTAATGTCAGAACAGAAGAAACCGGACGCATCTATGATTAAGCGAGTGTGTGTGAGCAGACTGGAAGCTCGTTCCGAAATGGATTTGGCTTCCTGAAATAATCAGCAGAAAATAAAACTAGAAAATTGGCGATTGCCGAGAATTGATACCTTGAGGAAGCGCCCTTACGGTTGAACCCGAAATAGATAAAGGAAATACAGGGCGAATCCCTCAAAACGATATGAATCGGGAATTAGAAAACCACTTACATTTGTACCGGTAACAAATGACGATTTCAACAGACTCTGGCCTTCCGAGACCCCAGGCACCAATTTCCTGAAACCACCATAGAGGGAATCGATCACAACTCAATGACTGTCCGAAGCAGCTAACCGGCCTGAAATGAGACATTTTCAGCACAAAAAATGAGAATCAAAATCTCATCTTCGAGAATCCGAAAATATAAGATATTCCAAGAGCCGGCATCTTTGACATCCCTACGCAGGCTGCTTAGACTCCCCGGTAGATGAGAAGGAAGAAGCGGAAAATCAACCTCGATTTTCGCTTTGGCCTGGCATCAGCAACCAGAGAGGTCCGGCATGAAGCGACCGGAACAGAAAAAGCCCCCGATGGTCATCGCCATGCAAATTGCGCATGAGGTTACCTCAATCGGTGTCTCTTTTGCGCTGTTCCCCCTATTAGGATACTGGCTGGACTCCAAACTGGGGACAACTCCCTGGCTGGTCATTGTGGGAGCCATTCTGGGATTTGTGGTCGGAATGACGTTGTTAGTAGATTTGTCCCGACGGTTGAATCGTCCCAAAACAACAGACTCCTCCTCCAGAACCTCTTCGGAATCTGATGCCAAACAAAAGTGACGCCGAACCTGAAAACCGACCGACTTCCGTCGAACGGTTATCAGTAGCCAATCTCGTCCTCTGGACGCTCGGCTTCAGCCTGTTCTTAGCCGTGCCAGCCTATCTGATGGTTGGGCCTCAGGCTTTAAGCGGGTTAAGTTTGGCCGCTTTTTTATGTCTGGTCCCCGGTTGGCTAGTCTTTCTCCTCTACAGTCGATATGGTGATCCTTCCCAAGTGACTGTCGGTTTTTTGATCGGTTCCGGAATCCGTCTCGCAATCGTGCTGGGAGGATTTGTCGCGGTTGATAAGAGTAACCTCTTTTCCTCCCGCCTCGAATTCGTCCCCTGGTTGGGAATCCTGTTCCTGTTTACGCTGATCATTGAAACCCGGTTGCTATTAAAGTTTATCAGCTCGGTCAATAAGAACTCAGTTCAATCCCGTTGACCCAGTTGTCCCTGCCCTGGTTAACAAACTAACCTTCTTCCTGTCAGCACTCCAAAACATGTCAAGCGAAGATAAATTCCATCACGTTCGGGACTTCGATCACTTCGAACTCCCCTTTGGTGAGAAGATTCACTTGCCGCCAATCGATTTGTTTGGCTACGAGTTTCAGATCACCAAGTTCATGGTGCTGCAAGCGATTGCCGCAGTCTTCTGCTTCTTTGTATTCCGAGGATTGGCAAAGCGGATTCAGGGTGGAAAACCGGCTGAAGGTCGCTGGTGGAACATGTGGGAAGCCATTGCTTTATACGTGCGCGACGACATTGTGCGTCCGACCATCGGACACCCGCACCACCACGACGATGAAGCTCATGGTCATCATCCCGAACATGAACACCATCCCGTGATGCATGATGGCATTAATCATCCAGCCGATAAATGGCTTCCGTTTATCTGGTCCTGTTTCTTTTATATTCTGATCTGCAATCTTCTCGGAGCGATCCCTTTAATGGGCTCGGCGACGGCGAGCATCAGCGTCACAGGTGTATTGGCGTTCTTTGCCTTTTGTATGACGATTTATGCTGGTGTCCAGACCTCGGGTGTCACAGGCTTCTTCGCCTCACTTTGCCCGACGATGGATTTACCCCCGGCTCTTAAATTGGTCCTGGTCCCCATGATCTGGGTCATCGAATTCATTGGGTTTTTCATTAAGCATGGCGTCCTCGCCATTCGACTTTTTGCCAATATTATGGGAGGTCATGCCGTTCTGGGTGTGATGCTCCTGTTCATTGCCATGTCCGCCGATTCCGGTGCGTTGTGGTATGTGGTTACTCCGGCAAGTATCCTCGGTCAAATTGGGATCGGCTTGCTGGAATTGCTGGTGGCATTCATCCAGGCCTATGTCTTTGCGATGCTTGCGACCCTGTTTATCTCCACCTCAGTGAATCCTCACTAAGTTGGACCCCTAAACTATGTTTCCCCTTCGGCAAAGGTGACTTAGCCGGAGTATAGATAACAAACTATTCCGGACAATGCTCCGGGCAACTGTGTCCCGGACTTCCGTCCTGGCAGAACACCATTTTTGAATCTCGTTTTTGTGACGAAACACAGGAGAAAAGAAGTGAGCCAGTCTCTTCGTATTTGTCTGATGACATTCGGCGCTCTGTTGGCCATGTCTGTTCCCGCTATGGCAGCAGATGGTGGAATGTCGACCGCCGGTCTTGGCATCGGTATCGTTGTTCTCGGTGCTGGTTTGGGTATTGGAAAAATCGGTGGTTCCGCCGTTGAATCCATGGCTCGTCAGCCTGAGATTTCCTCCCAGATCCAAACAGCCATGATTATTGCCGCCGCTCTTATCGAAGGGGCGACTTTCTTCGGCATTCTGATGGCTTACCTGGTTGGCTAATTCGGGCTGGCGTCTGCACTAGGTCAGACGCCGTTCATTCGATCGGTATCGTGTACAGCCTCGGCTCGTTCGCGGTTCCTCAGGTGGTTTTTTCGTTTTCCGTCTTCAGTTACCTTATCTCCCCCAGTGGTGAGGAAGTTCCGTGTTGAGATACCTCTCTACAATCATTGTTGCGTTCTCAGTTTGCTCGCTCGTCTGTTATTTGACCGAAGCAAAACTTACCAGCGTTATAATGGCCGATGAAGAAACATCGGAGGAAGCCCCTGTTACTTCCGAGGCAGAAGGGACTGAAGAAGCGGGTAGTGAAACCACTACAGAGGGGGAAACCACCGCGAAAGGAGAAACCTCTGAAGAAGCCCATCATGGCGACGAAGGTCCTCCTCTGACGCCGAATGTCGATCTGGTTATTTTCACCCTGATTACCTTTGCTTTGTTTGCATTGATCCTGGCCAAGTTTGGTTGGACTCCCCTGAATGAAGGGCTCAAAGCCCGCGAAATCGGGATCCGCGAGAACATCGCAGCCGCCGAAACGGCTCGGCTCGAAGCAGAAAAAATGCTGGCCGATCACAAGCAGCAACTGGCGGCAACCCAGGATCAGGTGAAAGAGATTATTGCAGAGGCCCATCGGGATGCGGACGAAGTCCGACAAAAACTGATGGCCGCTGCTCAGCGTGATGTTGAAGCCCTGCGACAACGGACGCTCGAAGACTTGGATCGTGCCAAAAACCAGGCTGTTAAGGAATTGTTCGACAACGTCACAGAACAGGTCGCAATGGCAACCGAGCATGTGTTGGGTCGAGCTCTTCAGGCTGAGGACCAAAATCGTTTGATCGATGAAGCCCTCGCCCAGTTACCAGCCAAGGGTTGAGCTTTGCGTGGTTGATCTTTCCGTTCGATTATAAAATTATTCCCTGTTCTTCATTCCCAGTTAACCCAGTAGCTATAGACATCATGGCCAGTCAGAAACCTCTGAAAACCAGACAGCCCAGCGTCCTGGAAGATCCCGGCGCCCAGGCGATTGCCCGTGTCTATGCGGAAGCTTTTCTGGGGGCGGCCAAAGGAGATGAAGAAGCGGCCCTGTCCGAGTACGAATCTTTTGTGAGTGACGTGCTCAACCAGGATGCTCGCTTCGAACGGCTGCTGACAACACAGGCTCTGAGCCGGGAAGAAAAGGGAGAACTGGTGAACCGCCTCTTGGGAGAGCATGGCGGCAGTACTTTCGGTCGATTTCTGAAAGTACTGACACAGAAGGATCGCCTCGACCTGGTTCGCGGAATTTATGCCGAAGCAGTCGAACTGAATAATCAGCGACAGGGTAAAAAACGAGTCTTTATTACCTCTGCCCGACCACTTAACGAGAAACAGTTAAGCTATCTGGCGGAAAAACTTGATGCAGTCTTACCGTTCCAACCGGTGTTGGAAACGGATGTGAATACAGACCTGATTGGTGGTCTTACCATTCGGGTAGGAAATACAGTTTACGATGGTTCCTTGCGGACGCGCCTGAAAACTTTGCGTGGTCAGTTACGCGAGAGAGGTCTTCATGAAATTCAAAGCGGACGAGATCGCTTCTGTCATTCAGAAGGAAATTGAGCACTTCGAAGGCAAGATCGAAACCTCTGAGGTCGGTCATGTTC
>JAGQQC010000315.1:5409-5644 GCA_020426395.1 Planctomycetaceae bacterium | reverse complement strand
CCTCTTTTACATGCATAAAATGAAAGGGGCCACTTTCAAAAACCTGCACTACTGAAAACCGTTATCCCTGCACCTTTAGAGAATCTGCTTGTTGTCTCGAAACGGATCAACAATCCCACCATGATGACCAACGTGATCACGATTCGCGGCTGAATCTACTCACTCCGAATTTTTTACATGACAGGTATCAAGAATGAAGAAACTGTTTTTGGTCTGCACGTTGTTAATGACCGGT
>JAGQQC010000315.1:0-5382 GCA_020426395.1 Planctomycetaceae bacterium | reverse complement strand
CGGTCTCGTCACCGGTCTCTCTGCCGCGGAACCTTCCCTGGAAAATCAGACTACCGCAGGGGTCGATTTTCTTCGCAACAGTCAAGCTGAGGACGGCAGTTGGACCGCCCCCAATCGCCCCGGTGTCAGTGGATTGATCACCACCAGCCTGTTGATGAGTGGCCTCCCCGTTGATGATCCGACGGTCGCCAAAGCTCTCAAGCATCTGGAATCGTTCGTGCAAGAAGATGGCGGCATTTACAATCCGGAAGGAAATCATCGTAACTACGAAACCTGCATTTCACTCGTCGCATTCGAAAAAGCGAATGGCGATGGTCGGTATGACACCCACATTAAGAATGCCGAAAAATTTCTCCGTGGTCTTCAATGGGACGAAGGAGAAGGCCTGGAATCGAACGACACATCTTACGGAGGTGCCGGATATGGTTCACACCAACGCCCCGATATGTCGAATACCCAGTTCTTCCTGGATGCTCTCAAAGCGGCTGGGGCCAAAGAAGATGATCCCGCCGTGCAGAAAGCATTGATCTTCGTTTCTCGTGCTCAAAATCTGGAAAGTGAATTTAACCAAACAGCCTTTGCAGGCAAAATTAATGATGGTGGTTTCTTCTACACTCCTGCTGCCGGTGGAGAAACCAAAGCGGGCGAAACGGAAAACGGAGGTCTCCGTTCCTATGGTTCGATGACTTATGCAGGCTTGAAAAGCATGGTCTACGCCGGCCTCGACAAAGACGATAAACGAGTTGCCGCCGCACTCGATTGGATCAAGAAACATTACACCCTCGATACGAACCCCGGTATGGGAGAACAAGGCTTGTTCTACTATTACCATACGTTCGGGAAAACACTCGACGTGCTGGGTCAGGAAACTATCGAATCTGCCGATGGCAAGCAGCACAACTGGAGAGCCGAACTCGTCAGCAAACTCGGTTCACTCCAACGTTCGAATGGGTCGTGGGTAAACAAAGCAGATCGCTGGTATGAAGGAGATCCCAATCTCGTAACCGCCTATGCCTTGATGGCGCTCAGCCATTGCGAAAAATAAGCTTCTCTGACCGGATTAAAATTAACCAAACCTCTCCATTGGTGATTACTGATGGAGAGGTTTTTTGTTGATAACTATTCTGATCATCGTGCGGTGGAATCGTCCGGTCTCTTGAATGATATTACCCTTCGAATCATAGACCTCGACAATTGGGCCTGCTAAGCTCGAACACCGAGCCTCTATGCAATTTCCATGGGGCTTCCCCTCCCTACTCTCTTGGCTTAGTCCGGGTTCCTAAATCATGCCTTCCTCCCTGAAGTTAGCGTCGGTTTCCCTGCTCTCGATTTATTTCATTTCCAGTCCTCTGCGAGCGGCTGAGGGAGTGAAATCTATTGATTTAACCAATGCCATCGTTGTTGTGCAGAATGAGAATAACCACGCTGCGTCGCAATTATTGATCGACGAAGTCGCCGTCCGTACCGGATTGAACTGGAAACGGACCACCAACTGGCCGGATCAGAAGACGATCGTCGCATTGACATCAGACCGTACCGCGTCCGCCAATAACTTGACGTCCAAAGAGCACACCGCGCATAAACCAGAGAGCTATCATGTGCAGGTCCAACAAAGAGAGAACGGCCAAACGATTGTGTGGGTCGCCGGACATGATGATCGTGGCCTGTTGTTCGGGGTCGGTGCTCTATTACGGAAGCTGGAGTGGAGCCAGGGTCAAGTACTTGTTCCAACCGATCTGAATCTCGCTGTCACTCCTGCGTACCCCATTCGAGGTCATCAGATCGGTTACCGGGCACGGGCTAACTCCTGGGATGCCTGGACGATTCAGCAGTTTGAACAATACGTTCGAGATCTGGCGGTCTTCGGGACGAACGCCATTGAAAACATTCCGTTTCAGGATCCTCGTCATAATTCGATGATGAAATACGAACGGCGGGAATTCAATCGGATGTTGAGTGAAGTTTGCGACAAGTATGACCTCGACTACTGGGTTTGGACACCGGCTGATTTCGATTTGAATGACGCTCAACTGCGAGCAGATATGCTGCGCCGTCATAAAGAGCTTTATACTGACTGTCCACGTCTGGATGGTGTCTTCTTTCCAGCCGGAGATCCGGGAGAGAATCCTCCTGAACTCGTGCTTCCTTTTCTGGAAGAGATCGCGGGGCCGTTACGCGAGGCGCATCCTCACGCGAAAATCTGGATGTCGCTGCAACTGCTCTCCGACGAAAACGAAGATAAAGTCTTTGACTACATTAACGAAAAACAACCTGACTGGTTGGGAGGTCTGGTCGCGGGGCCATCCAGTATGCCGATTCCCGAAATCCGAAAAAGGTTACCGGAACAATACCAGTTCCGGCTGTACCCCGACATCACACATAACAAGTTGTGCCAATACATCGTTCCCGAATGGGATCCGGCTCTGGCTAACACGCTGGGACGCGAGGCGATCAATCCGCGACCGGTGGAATTTGCTCATCTCCATAATCTGTTCGCCCCCTACTCCGACGGCTTTATCAGTTATTCGGACGGTGTCCATGATGATGTGAATAAAATCATCTATAGTGCGCGCAGCGTGGATCCGAATGGTGATGTTCGTGAAATTCTGATCGATTACTGTCGATACTTTTTCGATCCCGCCGTTGCCGAAGAAGCTGCCGACGGAATTCTCGCCCTGGAACGAAACTGGCATGGCTCACTTGTCGAGAATGGTTCCATCGAAGCAACGTTAAGATTGTGGCAAGAACTTGAGACAAAAGCCCCGCAACTGAAAGAGAATTGGCGCTGGCAGATGAATCTCGTTCGTGCTTACTACGATGCCTATACACGTCGCCGGTTAATTTATGAAACCAAGCTGGCCGAAGAAGCAAATTCTGTACTAAGACAAGCTTCCGAAACAGACGCCGATTCCGCGATGATCAAAGCGACGTTGATTCTTAACCGGAGCATTACAGAGCCAGCCAGTCCATAACTGAAGAGTCATATCGAAGAATTATGCGCGGCATTATTCAAATCGATCGGTCTACAATCCTCAGTGCCAATTTATGGCGCCAGTGGTGCGGAACGAGGAGCGTTTCTGGATTTTATCGAATACCCACTCAATAATCGTTGGTGGTACGAAGACCAGTTTGAAGAGATCAAACAATTGAAGTCTGAGGATGAAAAATGCCAGCGATTGCTGACCATTGCCAACTGGGAAAACCCGGGTCCCGGAAGTTTTTACGATGACATTGGCAACCCCGCGAAATCTCCGCACGTGCTCGATTTTGTACCGGGGGATAGCACAACTGCCATGCAGGTCTACACCAAACCGGCGACCACTTACTGGTGGATTGACCAGGGCCAGTTTCGTGGTCGCAATTCGTGGCTGACGACGATGTCGCGTATCAACGTTGTCTACGAAGGACTTGACCCCGACGCACAGTACACGGTCCGCATAGCAGGTTACGGAAAATCGCTCTTACGGGTCGATGACCAACGACTTGAACCGACAGTGAATGAACCTGGCTTTGGCGAATTCAAAGAGTTTTCCGTTCCGACAGAATTACATCAAGATCGCAAGCTCGTATTGAGTTGGGACCGGCCTGACGACGAGGGACATTTGAACTGGCGTGAGCGATCACGAAACGCGGAAGTCTGGTTGCTGAAACAAACTCCATGAACCTCGCTTACCTCTTCGTTGTTTCACGCCTCAAAAGTTCGCCGGTATTGATATTGTATGCCTCGAATCCTCGCGCGATGATTTCGCAATCGGTTTCTTCGAACATCACAAGCATCTGGAAGAATCCGTTCGGCTGGGGATACAACTCGTGCTCTAACCAGACTTGGTCTATCGCCTGCTTCCAACCAGTTGCTTTACGAACCTCCGAGAAAACAACGCGATACGGAGGTAAGATCAACTCCACTTCATCCTGCTGGTGAGGCTGGGAACGATATTCATATCGTTCAAACTCACAATCGTGTAGGCCATATCGTTTGAAAAAATAGAGCAGGTCGTCAGGGATCGCGGCATCGCCCCCCGCTCGCTCATATTCAATACGATATTTCTCCAAAGCCGCTTCCCATTGGGGACGATGCGAATCGGAGAGATAATGTTTTCGCTTGAAATATTTCATTGGTCAGCGGCGTTCCACCTATTTTTATGGTAACCGCAACCTCAGACTGGAACTCATCCGAAAACCCGGTTGTGGCTGTTCTAAAACCGGCAATACAAGGTTCAACTTGACCCATCAGAGGGTTTTAGGATCACTTAAAGAACATATTAGCGCGAAGACCATCCACAACCAGGTATCAAGATAGGTTCTAAACTTCCGCCAGCCGTTCGGTCGAGTCACCGAAGCTTGAAAGCTGGACGCCGAATTTATCCATCAAGGACAGATACAGGCTGCACATTTTTCGGTTTTCTTTGCCGGTATAATCAAGAACGCGGCCTGTTTCGAGTTTTCCACCACCGCGACCCACGAGAACGACGGGAAGCTGGTCGTTGTTGTGACCGCCGGTCATCATACTGGAGCAGAACATCAGCATACTGTTATCGAGGGCGGTCCGTTCCCCTTCCTGAACTGCGTCGAGTTTATCAGCGATGTACGCCAATTGTTCGACGAAGAATTGATTCACCCGCAACCAATCGTCCGATTCCTGATGCGACAGGAGGTGATGAATCATATAGTCGATATTGAGGTTCGAGAACCGAAGCGACGAGTGGTCGTTGTTCAACTTTAATGTGCAGATACGGGTGGTGTCGGTCTGGAATGCCAGCACAAGAATGTCGCACATCAGACGCATATGTTCGCCGATGTCTTGAGGGATACCATCGGACGGTCGCGCGATATTTGGTTTGTCGAGGGTCGGACGCCAACCTTGCAATTCCCCGCGACGGCTCGCCTGATCGATTCTCTGCTCGACTTCACGAACGGAGTTCAGATACTCATCCAGCTTACGTCGGTCATTGAGACTAATTGTGCGTCGCAGATCAGAAGCATCTTCAAGAACCGCATCCAGCACACTTTGATCAGCCTTTGAGGCTGATTTGCGGAAAAGGCGATCGAACGCCAGCGCGGGATAAATTTCGAGCGGAGTCGGCGTGGTTGGTGAGCTCCAGGAGATGTGAGAGCTGTAGAGCATCGAATAGTTTTTATGAACTGAGGGGTTCGCCTTTTCACAACCGAGAACCAGACTGGGCACTTTCGTTCCCTGGCCATAAGTTTGGGCAAGCACTTGATCGATACTGGTACCGGAGTGAATTTCTCCCCCGGAAGCTAGAGGAGCCCCGGAAAGGAGATTCCCAGTTTGAGAGCTGTGAATGTTTCCTTTGAGGGCTTCTTCGTTGTAGAGCCCCTTGATGAATAGAAGTTTTTCCCGATGAGCCTGAAGTGGTTCGA
>JAGQQC010000314.1 GCA_020426395.1 Planctomycetaceae bacterium | reverse complement strand
CACGGATCGGCTAAGGGCTGCTGGACCACATCCAATTCCAGTTCCACATCGATAAATTTGCATCCGCGGTACACGCGGGTTTTCTGCTTCACACGCGCCAGTTTTAAGGACCGTACGGGATCATAAAGATCCGTTTCCGTCGTAATCTCATTCATCACCTGGCCCGTCGCTGTCAAATCGCAACTGCGGCACACGGGTTCCGAATAGTAGGACTGTATTTCTTCGTCCTGACCGTCAACCGTTTTCACATAGGTTTGTTCGCGAGGAAATCGATAGGCAACCTGCTGACTCAAACGAGCTGGGGAACGCTCTAATCCTTTGATTTTTGCAATTCCTCCTGTCACCGGGTTCATGTGAACCTCGAAGAACTCGTTCCGCAGAATATTCTCCTCAACGGCGGGAAAACGTAATTCTGGCAGAGCAGGGGGGGAAGAGGACGCTTCGGCATTCCAGGCATAACCCGATGCCGGAAGGTCAACCACGACGACTTTTTGCGGGCCTCCCTCCTGCACCGCGCGGACCACATCGTTCACTTCGGGGAGCGCAGCATCATCCGGCCAAAACACAACTGTACGTCGCGAATGGGGTAATGTATTGAACAGCAAGCTTCCCGTTTGATTCCCTTTCCCTTGAGAGAGTAAGGTCGCCAGTTGGTGGATTGATCCAGTCAATTCGGTTGAAATTCGGTCAACCAATGCCGGTTGTTTGATGTGATCAGTCTCGACTTGTTCTCCTGACTCCGTTTCACCAGAATCGTCTCCCCAAGTTGCTGGGGGAGTTAACTCGCTCACAGGTGCATTGGTTTCAATTTCCGTTTCGAATTCGCTCAGGTTAGAGAGATCAAACGGTTTGCTAAACAGGATTTGGCTCATCGCCTCAGACCATTCCAATTGGCTGAGTAGATACCGCAAGCTGAAATGCTCGCGAAACTGACTGATCGGATTGCGTAGCTCATAAGCAACGCGCTGGATGAGCACTGGGCTCAAGTACTCCTTCTGTTGGTAGCGGGCCTCTTTACTGTAATGATCGGCATGGTTAAACAGTTCCGTCCAGGTAACGAATTTCCCGAGCACCGGCGCGTAAGCAGAAATTCGCCGGAGGTCCTCCATCCAGGGAGTTTTTTCTTCGGGATATCGAGCAAGTATGACCCCTGCCACATTATCTGATTGCATACTCTCGCCGAGGCGTTGGGGAAACTTCAGAAAACTGCTGGCAGAATCTGCCGCCATCGGAATCCGGCTACAGGCTTCTATGGAAGTATTGTCCGCCCCTTCCCAACGGAACCGGGTATGCTCTTCATCCGGGTAAAGACCATCATCCAGGGCGAAGTGCAGGGCTGATTGATACTGCATTCGATTGAGCAACATCGGTAACAGTGTCGAAAACCCAAATCGCCGCCGGGCCCACATACGAGGCCGTTTACCGAGGATCGATTCAAATGTTTTGTGCCCCAGGTTAAAGTTCCAAATCACTGATTCAATCGGAGCTAACAAGGAAGGGCGATCCGATTGCTCGCCACTGCAAAAATCAATTTTGCCCACCTTCCATGTCGCAGCCAGTTCGCTGCAAATTTCCCCATTTGCTGCGGCCAATTCCTGTAATTCGGCCCCATTTATCATGAAATTGACCGGATGCGCAAAACCGAGTCCCGGCGCCGGCTTTTCTTCGCCATCGGCAACAGGTTCCGGTTTTTGACGGGCGCGATCGCAGATCTGTTGGAGCTGATCCGGTGCCGCTTCTGGAGTGAGTAAGCAAAGATCAACCAGATAAGACTCAACGGGATAAAAGATTTCCCGGACATCGAGCAATAACTCGAAACAGCGATTCAAGCCATTTCGCGCAGCAGTCTCATCTCCATCGAGCGCGCTACTCGCCGCACGGGAAGCCGCCAACCGCAGTGAGATTTCATCTACGGAAGAGAAATGATGCATCTGCCGTGACAACAGTTCCGTTTGCAGGTAGGCAAACCCGAGAGCGATAAAATCTTGCTCCAACTCGGGAGAAAGCGTGCCCAGCAGTTCGTCGACAGACGGCCCGCTGTTCTGCTCCGGCTCTACTTGATGACCGTCACTTTCATCAGCGACTTTCGTTTCAGAGATCTCTGTTTCTGTTTGATGGAGTGAGCTCAGTGTCTTGATAATCAATTCTGACACATGAGATTCCTGCTCCATTCCCTCTGCTTCATCACGGTGTCCGTCGTCATGGACATAATCGTGAACTTCCTCGTGATACGGGGGGCGTTTGTATAATGTCGGTTCTCCGCTTCGGACAACCTCTTTGATTGCTGCCAACCATTCTTCGCGGGTGACCAATCCTTCAATCACAGTCCCCCCAGCCGCCAGTACCCGATCGGCAAAATCGGAACTGATCCAGTTACAGGCGGTCGGAACCAGTACGAGTCGGTCCTTGAAAATTTCCGGCTCCGATTCCAACCGTCGCCAAGTTGGAAGCTGGGACATCTTCGCTGTGAGCAGTGGATGCCACATCACAGAAAAACAGTTCAACAAGCTTTCCGCCTGCGACTCTTCCAGATCGGTAGGAAAATCCTCCAGATCGTAGGTCGGAATGAGCGTACAGATCTCCTGGTAACTCTTCACGGACAAGGGGGCTTCCTCATGTGGGTGTGGTCGGGATCATTTCTCGGGAACCCTGAAAAGCTTCCGCTCAATGGTTTCCCCGGAAGTTTTCTTCAAATCAGGAACGTATTCAGCTCTGGATTCTATCAGATTGCGTTTTCGAGTGCGTTTCACCACCAGCGGGATTGTTGAATTTTCGGTTGGCCAGGGATATCTGCACGGGACATAGGGGTTCTGTACACCACTATGTTGGTTTCCATTTTTTTATTTTTTCCGCGGCTTTTGGGAACTCTTTTGGCAAAAAAAGCATCTGAATACTACTAGAATAGGTACAATTGTCAGGTGACGACCCGACGATTCCATCAGACAGCCCATTGCTTTCGGGCCGAGCGATCCTGTCTGATGAGCCAAATTCCGCTAATTGATCGTGCCTGTCTATACGGGTTACAACGATCAAAAGGTTAAAAGTTGGCAATCGAAGGGAACTGTGGTTGACTAATCCAGAAGTCGCTTGATAGCCTTAACTTAGGGTAAATAATTGTACTCTGGCGATTCTCAGGATTGTCCGGCACATTGCACCGGGCGATCTTCCATCATTCGGGCTTCCCTTTTCGTACCGTATAATAGATCAACCAGATCACCCCGGGGCACAACCTAAACTCCGGAAACAACTTATTATCCATTATCGCTCACAACCAGAGATCCATTTTGATCTTCTGGGGATAGAATAAAAAAATGGGACCCTCTGAAACGAACTCTTTCGTTCTCAGGGTGAGGCCGGTTCCAGTAATTTAGCTTTTGATAAATCCTATCTATAGCGTTCCATTTCTGTGCAGTCAGTCTGATGAAGGAAATCTTCTTTGACTTGAGTCAGACCAGATTAATTCAACCTTCAGAAACCGGAACTTCATTTCCAAGTCGTTTATCAACAGACTCAAAACCTAACACTCCCGCATCAAGCAACGAGGAATCCTGATGGCCAGTAGACGAGGCGCATGGGGCATTGAAATTGGACAAGCCGCCCTGAAAGCGATTCGATTGGAGTACAACGAAAACACCGAACAGGTGGTGGCAACCGCCTTCGATTACGTTCCGCATCCCAAAATCTTGAGCCAACCAGACGCCATTCCCGAGGAATTGATCGCCCAGTCGATCGAAAAGTTTCTCTCCCGGAACAAACTGAACAACGACATCATCGGCATCAGCGTTCCTGGTCAGGCGGCTCTGACCCGATTCGTCCAGCTTCCCCCAGTGGATGCCAGCAAAATCAAAGACATTGTCCAGTTTGAAGCGCGACAGCAAATTCCGTTCGACCTGGATGAGGTGATTTGGGATTACCAGACATTCGGTACACCCGACGAAGAGACAGGCTACATGCTGGATGCCGAGGTCGGTCTGTTCGCCATGAAACGGGACTTGATCGAACAGCACCACCATCCTTTCACTGAAGTGAAGGTGGAACTTGATCTGATTCAAACCGTACCGCTCGCTCTCTTTAATTTCCTCACTTTCGATCAGCTCGGGCTGAAATCGGAAGATCAGGTTGGGGGCGGAGGAGAATATATCCTGCTGCTTGATATGGGTGTTGATAACACAACCCTCATTGTCTCAAACGGCCAGAAAATCTGGACTCGTAACGTTGGTATCGGAGGCAATCATTTCACCCGGGCACTGACGAAGGAAATGAAACTGACCTTCGCTAAGGCCGAACACCTGAAATGCAACGCGACTCGATCTCCCGATCCACGAGCCGTCTTCCAGGCCTTGCGTCCCGTATTCAATAACTTCGTAGCCGAAATTCAACGCTCTATCGGTTTCTTCTCCAGCGTAAATCGCGACGCCCAAATCAGTCGCGTGGTTGGTGTGGGAAATGGATTCCGAATGGCTGGCTTGCAGAAATTCCTGCAGCAGAACCTGCAATACGAAGTTGAACGCCTGGACTCCTTCAACGAACTTGTTGGAGATAAGGTCATCACTGAACCACTCTTTACGGAGAACATTCTCACCTTTGCGGTTCCGTATGGCATTTCACTACAGATGCTCAACCAATGCAGAATCAAAACGAATCTGCTCCCTCCGGAAATTTTGACTTCGCGCAAGATTCGCCAGAAAAAACCGTGGGCCTTGGTAACCGCTGCCACCATTCTCGCCGGAGTGACATTCTCTACACTGGCCTATTCGATGGTGAACCAGTCCGTTTCCGAAGAAAAGTTCGGAAAGTTCGAGAACGCCGCAAACGATCTGCAGAGTTCCATTTCTCTGAAAAAAACAGAGTACAACAAGCTCGTTGAAGACAATAAAAAAATCGCAGCCAAGGCGAACAGCTTCACCAGTTTTGTCGAGAACCGGGAGTTATGGCTCGATGTCTACAAAGCTATTGATGAATGTCTCCCCCGAGACAACCCGGACGAAATCGACGACCTTGAAATTTATGATCGAAAACAGATTCGGTTGACTTCAGTCAAAGCTGACAAGCAAAGCGCCAGTCAGCTCACTAACTGGTATAACGACATTACGACTAAACCGGAAAATGCGGCGGCGGCCAAAAGTCTTTCAGATCTTGATCGTGATAATCCACCATCAGCGAACGGCTATCTCTTCACTTTGGAAGGAATCAGTTATCACTACGATGATAACGATCTTCTGAAAGGCCAGGGAGAAGGTTACGTCAAGCACACATTGCTGCACAACTTACAGGAATGGACCATTCCCCAACCGGGAGGATTTTCATTTCCAGTGGGCAAACAGGGGATCTGCTATGCCGTTTTGGCGGCGTCCAACATGAAGGCCATCGAATGGGATGAAGACCAGAACGAGTATGACCCACTCGAATTACTCGGCACCCCGGATGTAAAACTGGAAACCCCCAAGGAAACTCCGGAAGCTGGAGCGAATACTGAAGAAGACGATCGCGAGAGCAGACGGGAAAAAAGCCGTTCACGAAGAAACACTCGTGGTACACGACGTCCACTTCCGGGTGCGACTCCAGAAACTGAAGTTGAAGAAAAACAGACCATCCTGGAAACTACTTTCAAGATCCAGTTTGTCTGGGTTCCCACTCCAAACGAATTCCGAAAAGATGACCCCTCTG
>JAGQQC010000313.1 GCA_020426395.1 Planctomycetaceae bacterium | reverse complement strand
TGAACCACAGATAGACACAGATGAACGCAGATATATTGCTTCGCACGGATTAAGAAGTCGGGAAGCGTTCGGAACTTCCAGCGGAATACGCAACCGGAATGAATTAATTTTCTCTGCTGATATTCTCAAGCATTCATCCCCACCATAAATTTACAGTGGATTTATGCATTCCATCTGTGTTTATCTGTGGTTCAAGACAAACACGGCCCCATTCGCTACTGGCGGAAACATTCTCATCACCCACTTTAGATAATTGACCGGTGATTTGCTCTATCAATTGAGATTGTAACAGCGCATGAAAAAACCCTCCGGATGCTGGATCATTCATCCGGAGGGCAATCAGCGGTAAATCGGAATTGGGAACCAAACATCACCTGTACATACAGCGAAAAGCTACATGAGGCAACCTTTTTCCAACCTCCCAATCCGAGTATGAAGTCCTCTGCTTCTTCATACAGTTTTTACCGTGACCTCGTCATACTGTCTTCACTGCGACAGTCTGACGTTTCGATTTAGGAATAGAGATCGTCAGGATGCCCTGTTTGATTGTCGCTTCGACGTGTTGTGCATCAACGGCCTCGGGTAACCGGAAAGCTCGCCGATAATCGCCACCCCGAAATTCACGATACAGGTACTCGTACTCCGCTTCTTCTGAAATTTCAGCATGACCAACAACTGTCAGAACATCTTTCTCGATTGAAATTTCGAGATGCTCCTGATCGACTCCAGGCATGTCGAACGTCAGTTCAACTCCATCATCGGTTTCCACAATATCCACGTCGGGCGAGTAGACGGGGGATTCCACTTTGGTGACTTCAGTCTGGCATTCCTGTCCACCACAGCAGTTTGACTCTTTATTTTTCAATTCAGTTTTGGATGTCATCAGATTACTCCTGTTTTTATTCACTGATTCTCTTTGTCGGACAGAATCATGTTGTCAGAAATGATTTATGTAGTAGTCGAGGTGATCAAATCGCTTTTACTTCAATCTTTTTCGGTTGCTGTTCTTCTGGCAGCTCCAGCTTGAGCGTCAGCACCCCTTTGGTGTAGGTCGCATCGCAACTGGACGGGTTAACTTCTACCGGCAGCGAGATCGTTTTACTGAATTGGCGGCTGTAGCGTTCCTGGCGTGAGACGTTGTCGGTCTCATCACTACCCGTTTCGCGGCTCGCCTTAATCGTCAGGCTGTTATGAGTCAGGGAGATGTCAAAATCATCCGCTTCAAAACCAGGAACCGACATCTGCACCAGCGCACCGTTTTTCCCTTTCAACACGTTGACCGCACCGAATTTCATCCGGTTCTGTTTACTGGCGGAGGGCCATTGACGGCTGAAAAGCTGCTCAAACTGATGGCTCAACTGGTCAAGTTCATGCCACGGATTCCAGGTTCGTAATGTCGTTTTCATCTGTTAACTCCTAAGTCATTTCACCAAAAAGGAAAAATGGAATGGGTTGATTGTGCACCCCTTGAGAAAGGTTTTGCGTTGCCAGAGGAGATAGCACAGAGCATGCCAATTTGACGATATCACAAGCTCTCAACCAGCGTCCTTAATTCTCAAAGGGCTTAAACCAAACAGACGAAATAAACATAAACCATTTTACAAATTAATCTTACGAATCCATCTTTCTCAAGTAATCTCTATCTAATCCCATTTTTCAACGAATGCTGTTTTGAATTTGACTCTCACGAAGCCCTCACACAAAACTGCCATTTTGACCATAACAGAGCCATTTTGGCAGAATCCCAAAAAGGCCATTATGGCAGACACCACTGAGTTTGCCGATTGCATGGATCGATTCAATTCTCGCGATTCAGTTCAGTTAAGTCTTTGGGAGGGGGAAGGTTCTGGGTCGATCCCTCCTTCGGAATGAGCCGATATCCCAAGGAAGTTCACCGAACATTTCCGGGAGTTCTTCCCGACGTAATTTCCCCTCTCTCTCAGCCTGAACCAACGGAGTGGTCAATGGCGGCAAGTTTCGCGGGTGCCCGAAATCTGGATGAGCGTCGTCGTCGTAGACTGGCGACGGCCTCTGAAGATCTGGCTGTCCCTCCGACTCGCCGATCCCCTTCCACGTCCCCTTCTGATGAAGAAGAGTCTGGCTCGCATAAAGTGGCGTCAGTCGCTCTGTTCCCCGTTCGGAAGCTGATCTCTCCCCGCACCTGGAAACATTATGTGGTCGGGTTAATCCTGCTCACGATCAGCGGGTTGATTCTGGCTGCCGGATTACACCTGGACTCCCGACCCGAACAGTTTGGACCTGGCTTTCAAAAATTGTTTAATTTTGAATCTGGTCGCGCGGTCAATTATTTCAGCGGAGGCTTGATGACCCTCGCTGGACAAATCGCGTTTTTGATCTGGTGGGCGCGTAGCCGCAGCCTGCATGATTACAATGGGAACTATCGCGTTTGGGCCTGGGCCTCGACGGTCGGCATTGTTTTTGGGTTCTGCCTTTTAACAGAAGCGCACGTCGCCTTCAGCCTGACGGTTTTCTGGTTATGGAACCTGGATTTCTGGAAACAGGATGTCCTCTGCTGGCTCGCTCCCACACTCGTTATTACCGGGGGACTGTTCTGGCCTCTCCGGCATGACATGTTCGAATGCAAACCGAGCCGTTCGCTATTTGCTCTTGCAGCCGGTTGCTGGGTAATTGTCGCCTTCATGCAAATCGGTTTTGATTTTCCCGTTGCAGAAAACCAACAGGCCGCCCGCGCTTCTGTTGGTATGGTTGGCGCACTCAGTTTCTTTATGAGCATGTTGATGCATGCCCGCTTCGTACTCTACGAAACAGCCGAGGCCCCTGTCGTTGTCCAGAAGCAGTCGCTCACCAGTAAAGCCTGGGAGAATGTGTGGATGAATGTCTCAGGCTTCGGAAGCAGGTTTACCCAACTGTTCAAACGCAGTTCCAAGAAACCTAAAAAGCCCAAAGCCAGCAAACAGGAAACAAAACCGTCCAAAGCGGCACCCAAGCCAATACAAACAAAGAAAACCGAAACGACCACTGCCGTACAGGAAGCTGGAGAAGAATCGGACGAGCAAACCGAACAGCCCAAAAAGAAACTTCGCTTCCGATTAAAAAGTGATGCCACTCCCAACGGAAACACTTCTCCTCAATGGGAAGAAGTGCAGGAAGCCAATGCCGCTGAGGAAGACTCTTTCGACGACGATGAGAACTTGCAGCACTTGAGTCGCAAAGAACGGAAGAAACTCAAGAAAATGAACCGCCAACAATCTCGACGGGCATCTTAAACCGGCTTCACAACCCCCTACTTCACTGCAGGTATAATCAACGGCTGCTGAGAAGGAATGTTCCCTTGTTGGATCACTTCCCCTTCTCCTTCAATCATCACGTCGGTGCGTTCGCCAGTGAAAATATTGTTCATCAGCACCATCTTCCGGCTCTTCTCGGTCAAATTGAGCCGAATCGCGGCGATCTGATCTTTCGTCGATTCGATGAGATTGCCGCTGAACACGCAATGCGTTGCCGTCGTTTCCGAAGGATCATGACTTGATTCATTGATCGTGATATTCGCATTCCAGCGCTGGCGCGGTTCCGACCCATTGGGTTTGCGGCCGTTGCGACGAAAGATATTATTCGTAACGACGCAATAGGTGCTATCGGGAATCCACAATCCTTCCCGACCACTCTCTTCAACAAGATTCCCATTTAACGTGCAGTTATGCGAGCCCCGTTCGATGGTGCAACCACGGGATCCGTTCTGCAGGATGATGTTGTCACTCGCCAGAACATCTCGGCAACCTTCCAGAAAGAATCCTCCCATCTTCGAACGGTTGATCTGGTTCCGGCAAATTTGTCCTCCCTGGCAATGGTAAAAGTGCGTCCCATCCGAACGGGAACGATCCATTCGGCATCCCCGTACCTGGAACGAGTTAACATAATACAAGGCGACGGATCCCTGATCTTCCCGCTGACTTCCCTTCTCCGGGCCGTGCAACTCGCCTTTCGGAGCCATGTAGTCACCATAGACGTTGCAACAATGATCAATAATGGTGTCGGTTATCCAAACATCCCGGGCGGGTTCGGCTTCACTCTTACCGAAGACACCAACACCATTACTGGTTAAATCGTGCAGGTACATCTTTTCAACCCGGATTCGCTGACAGTCGCCCGTCAGATAGATCCCGCGGATATTCACGCCCGCTGGCCAGACATCGTATCGCCCAACAATTTCTCCACCGATAAAGCGAACGTCTTGAACATTCTCTCCCCGAAAAACCTGACCATCCTCATCACAATCCACTGGGAAAATAAACCGGGCCCCATCCAGAACCAATGTTTGTCCTGAATGAACTTTTAACCCCGCCTCATCGGTGATCAGATAGATCATGGCAGGAAAGACAATACGCTTCCCTCCTTCCCCGGCTGCATCCAGAGCTTCTTGTAATTGAGTCTGATAGCTGATCGATCCATCAGACACATACCCGTCAGGGAAAAAATCGGTCACCGTAACCGTACCCGGTTCCGCCGCCGAGCAGATCTGTATTGAAGCCAAAAGAAACAAAATCAGGAGGGACTGCATCAGGGAACGCGGCATGATCTCACTCAGAAAAAACGGGAAATGTTGAAAAATCGAACCTGTCGGCAGAAATCCCATCATAAACAGCCCACATGAACGAAGTAATCATGAAATTGCTAAATCACCCCGGTTTTGGAGAGCTTACTTCCTGTATTACTGCATTTGCGTGGTCTCTCCCCAAAGAAACCGAATTAAACCGAAACCTGTCTGGCGATGTTGAAATCGGAAGGAATAACCTTCAATCCATCGCACAGAAAACGTATGCTGCAGACAGGGAAAGAACTTTCATTTTTGAAAGAGTCCAAAGGACTTATTTACAGACAGGAACATCAGGATGTCCTCAGAACGGCAAAACGAAGACGAGCTGGATTTTGATTACGCAGACCGTGTCCCCAAACGAGGGATGTCCACGGGCACGAAAATTCTTCTGGGCTTTCTCATTGGCGGGGGTGTCCTCGGTCTCATCTGCTGTCTGGGAGGGATCTATCTCGCGTTCAATATGTTCGAGGTATCGAAAAATCCTGCCGATGTCATCGCGACCACAAATGAGATTACGACCATCGATATCCCTCAGGATCAATTCCCTCCGCAACTTAGCATGAAGATGAACATGTTCGGCTTCTATAAAATGACGATGGTTGTTTACTCAAACAATAATGGTCAAAACAGCAATTACCTGTTTCTGGCCAGTATGGAACTAGCAGAAGCCAGCGCAGAGGAATTGGAACAGGCCTTGAACCAAGCCTCAAAAGACCAGGGAAAAGGCAACGACTTGCGAATCGATTCCAACGAGACCCGAGAAATTGAAATCCAGGGAGCACCGCGGGAGTTCACATTCTCTGAAGCAACCAACAATAAAACGGGCGATAAGTTTCGCCAGATTAAAGGAGCCTTCCCAGCTAAAAAGGGCTCAGCATTCATCATCATCCAGGTACCCGAAGAGGAGTATGACGACGAAGCTATGATGCAGATGCTCGAATCAATTGAATAAGCTAATTCAACTGACCTCAGAGATTTCAGCCACATCACAAAAATAACCGCCAACGAACCAAAACCGCGTAAATCATTCCCACCACAACACTTACACTGACGGCCCGGCTTTTAATCTACTGAATTTCAAAAAACTTCCCCACTTCTTGGCGGGT
>JAGQQC010000312.1 GCA_020426395.1 Planctomycetaceae bacterium | reverse complement strand
CGAGAGATTTCCAATGGGAAACATTCATTGTAATTAGACAGAAATACGTAGTAGAACTTTGTACGAAAGCTGCAGGTAACCCGGCAAACATAACCTCTTAGTATGCCTGCGTAATGGCACGGCTAGCGAGTCTAGCCGTGGCACCCTTTATTGTGGTTCTTCAACCGAGTGGCATTTAGTGGTACGTGAACGATACGAAAACCTAACGGTCGTTTACACGTCCATGCACCCCTTGGGCGGAGCTGATCACGGCGGTTGATCCGAGTTCACTTTCGAGGAGCCGTTCTAGGGCGGCTTCGTCCTGGATTGGAATCATAAAGAGATCTTCGAGGAACTCTTCTTCCAACGAACTGAGCAGATAAACGCGGGCCCAGTCGAGAGCCCGGGCGAGTTGAGAAGCGGGGATAACGTCTTCCGGTAACGTTTCTCGTAAGGATTGCATCACATCAGTCGGAAACTCACTGCGGGCGAGTTGATTGATCCCGATGCCGGGGGCTTCCTGCAATTGCGACAGGACAATGATTCGTCCACCATGTTCGACCAGTTTGCGCCCTGTTTCTATGGCGGCACAGACTTCGCGCCAACCATGTTCTCCGGTTCCAGCCTGATCAACGGAGATCAGAATCGTTTCCAATCGATCTTTCAGGTGAACCGTCCAGAGCTTTTCGAGTAGTTCTTTGCCGCGGCGCATTACCGAATCGGGTGCCCCGGCCAGGACGTGTGCCACGCCTCCTTGAGCGGAGGCGACCACTTGCAAGGTGAACTGAATTCCGAGTAACCAGCCGATTTCTTCGACCAGTTGGTGGAGTTGACGCTCGTCGTCTGGCTCAAGTTCGACATTCGCCTGGCCATGTGATTTTTTGATCGCTTCTTCGGAGGACATCCCCGGATAAAGCGTGCTGAAGTTTCCTTTGTAACCCAGCAAGGGGGCAAAGGCGATTTGACCAATCGGCAGAATTAAATCGGCATCGATGATCGCCGGGTCGAGATAGATACGGTCCGACGTACTGCTAGAGGCAAGGTAGCTTCCTCCGTTCGGAAGGGCCGCATCATGGACACTGACCTTAATCTCGACGCCGCATGCTTGTTGTAAATGGGATTGCAGGTGCTCCACCAATCCCGCATTACTGAACGCAGGCAAAAGGATTGAAATCTGCTCTGGTTTCAATCCTTTCTTCAGCACGATTTCACAAACCGTTTCAACGAGTGTCGCAGCTTCTGGAGTTTCCGGATCAAGCACGATAACGAGCCGGTCGTCAGGAATTATGCAGGCACTGAAGGGGGGGAAGTCGAGGGGTTCGTCCAGAGCTTTACGGATTTCCGCCTTGAGGTCGTGGCAACTGGTAGGGGGAGTAAACGTGGAAATCACGTTTTCCGACGGAATTTGCAACCGGATATTCCCAGTTGTTCCGTAGGGCATCTCAAATGTGATTTTTCCATTCTGTTTCACGGAGAGGGTCCTTCAGATCCCAATGTGACCAGCAGACTGCTGCTTCAAAACTGACATTAAACCAGCTACAATATTGTCCACTATCAGGCATACCTGTGACGAACGACTATAGAAACGGTATGATCCAGATTCCATCTGGAACCACGATCTCTAGCGACAATTTTCAAGAATTCATTTTATTCAATGGACCCGTCAGAAGACAGGTCAGTCTTCCTCTCCTTACTCAGACCCGGTTTCGCTCATGCATGAAGATGATGAATTAATGCTGCGCATCCAAAGCGGTGAAACCGATGCCTATGAGACCCTGGTGCAGAAGTATCAACCTCAGTTGATTGGTTTCTTTTTCCGAAACATACGTGATTCGCAGATGGCCGAGGATCTCTCTCAGGACACGATGCTCCGAATTTATGATCAGTCCTGGGATTATCTACCCAGGGGCAAATTCAGAGGGTGGATGTATCGGATCGCCCGGAATCTGATGATCGACAGTATCCGTCGCCAGTCCCGCGATGCACTCGTTCATGCAGCCAAAGGTAAGAAAGAGGACGAGGACGATGGCCTCGCTCGCATTCGAGATGAAATTCTTTCTCCCCAGGATCAAGCCCATCAACAGGAATTGACCCTACTGGTCGACAATCTGCTGCAAGAGATTCCAGAGGGACAGCGGTTGACGTTCACGTTGCATCATTATTCCCAGCTCAGTCTTCCTGAAGTGGCGGAAATTATGGAGAGCACGTTGCCGACGACTAAAAGCCGATTAAGGCTGGCCCGGGAAAAACTTCAGGAGAAACTGAAAGAACGGGGGATCGTTTCTCCTCATGCAGATGCGGGAGATTAAAACATCGTATGCGAAATAATTTTCACGAGACCAGATGTCTGGTTCGGCTCACTTTTAGAGAGTAATTTTGTAAAGTTAACTATGACTGATTTCCTGCCACTTTGAGGGAATCAACTGACTTTTTACCAGGATTTTAGAACTCATTTCAAAAAAACAGAAAACGACATGATCCTCTCAGAATAATAGGGCGTACTCCCTACTGTGGGCCAATGGTGGACTCACCACCTGTCTTTCCTCGGAGAGGTGTAGAATCTCTTTGAGGATATTTACTCCGGACAACTGCGGGTGATTGGCTTTGCCTATTATTCGATCTCAAGAGGGTCCGGGAACTTTCTGGTTTTTCTGTTTCAGGGAAATGAGATGGAACATTCCAACGAACAACCGTAATCAGCGGTTTCACAGGTGTACTCATGACTTATTTCAGTCGTCTAACTGATATTGTTTCCTGTAATTTATCTGAAATTCTGGCCTCGAATGAGAATCCGGAAAAGGCACTCGAAGTGATCATCGTCGAAATGCGGGAAGGATTCGCCGGTGCCGAACGGGCGGTGAATAATGCCAAACGGCAGGAAGAACGCATTCTCTCTGAACTGGAAACTTACCGAGGCGAATTGGCTACCTGGCTTTCCGAAGCAAAAGAGGCCTTACAGGCGGGGAATGAGGCAGCCGCTCGCAAAGCGCTTCACCGCAAGCAAGAGATGGAAGATGTAGTCGCTGGTTTGGAGCAGCAGCATAAAGCAGCCCAGGCGACCGTCAAACATCTCACCACCACCTTCCGCGCGGTTGAAGGTCGCCTCAACGAGGCTCTCCGTAAGCAAGCCCAACTTAAGGGAGAAGATGTTCCCGAAGCAGCCGGTTCCACTCTGGGGGCTCCGCCATCCGAACTGGTCGAGGAACGGAACAAAACGATCGAAGACGAACTGGCGAACCTTAAGAAAGAACTGGGGATGTAGAGGGAATTACGATTCCCTATTGCACAAACCAGTGCTAACGCACGAACCAGCGCATCGCATGTCGAGATTCGGACTGTTGGAAGTCCTGGGTGAGTGGATTAACGAGTTGCCAGGCCAGGAAACCATCGGTCCGCGGCATCAACCAGCCAAAGTCCCAGTTGCGCGAGGCGTATTGCAAGGGAATATGGGGTGCGACGCGGACGAGTGGATGACTGCCGGCGGAGAAGAGCCGGCTTTGCGTGTGATAGTACCCGGGGCCTAGCTGGATAAAGACTTCGTGGGGTAACGGATTTTCCTCCGAGGAGAGATCCTGACAGAGATTCTTGATCCCGATCTTGAGTTCACAACCCGAGCGAAAGGCGGAAGTCAATTCTTCGAGCGAACCGCTGAGAACGTCTCCTGCTTCCGAATGATGGAATACTTCCTGCCAATCATCCCGAACATTGAAGCGGTATTGGTCAAACTGGTAGATGAAATTATGTGACGGCCCGCGCGTCTCCGCATCCCAGTTATCCAGTTGTTGATACTTCGGCATCTCGGACGGTTGTTTAAATAGAGCAGGGCCAGGGGAACCGGTTGCCGGTTCCTGGTCCAGGTAAGGGCGGGCAATCGCCTGTTGTCCATTCTGGTTGTACAGGAAGAACGACATCGATGGCCGTGGACCAAAACCATAAGGAGGCTCGATTGGTTGCCGTAACGTCATAATTCCGGCGGACCAACGGTTATCAATCAGATAAGTAACCCGAAATTCTGAAACTTCTTCCACAAGTTCGTTATTATCTGACCCGGGGACGAGGTGTTCGTTGTGTTTGAATTCCGTATAGATGCGGAGATCAGCACCATTACGAATCGCCGCATTCAATTGCTCAGCAGAACCGGCAACGGGTTCTCGGTTTTCATTCAAAGTCAGCACGGATTGCCAGGCAGGATCGGACATCGTCAGCTTTCATTTCATTAATCGAACAGGAATCCGCCCGCTTCATCAATGATGGCTTTCGGGTTCCAGGCGACTTCCCAGAGATGCCCATCGAGATCGGCAAAATAACCGCTGTGTCCGCCCCAGAAGACATCCTGGGCAGGTTTGACGATGGTGGCGCCCGCCGCTTCCGCTTTTGCCAGAACTTCGGCGACTTCTTCCTTCTTGCGGACGTTGTGGGCGATCGTCACGCCGCGAAAGCCAGTCCCTTCAGGAGAGACAGTGGCATCTTCAGCCAGTTTGTCCCAGGGATAAAGGCTGAGCGCGATACCATTCAAATTGAAAAAAGCAATGTTCTCATTGCTGGCATTCGCGAGCGGAAAACCGAGGCCTTCTTTGTAGAAAGTGACTGCCCGTGGCAAATCGTGAACACCGAGACCAATCATACTAAGTCGTGGTTCCATTGTTTTTTCCTTTCAAGAGCGACCGTAAAAAACTTCTGTCAGCAAGCCGGTTTTCTCTGCCACTTTCGCGGCGATCTCGTCGATTTGCGCGTCGGACAGAGGCGTGACATAACTTTCCGTTGTCTCTCGAGCAATCGTGTAGATTTGGACCAGTTTGATTTTTCCACCCGCCTTGATGACTTCGTCCAATCGATCACAATAAGCGTCGATCTCACTTGCAGTGGGTGGTTCTGCGTGGACATTCATAAAAAGCGATTGAATCACAATCGGTCTAGTTTGAGCCGCGGTGGTGATATTAGCGAGCACCTGCTGAAATTTGATTTTCGATCGGTCGATTAGCTGATAATATTCGTCAGTACCGGCGTCGAGCTTGGCCCAGATCTCTCCATTGTTCTGGTCGAGAATGTCGAGCCCTCGCTGAACCACGGGTCGATGAAACATGCTCGCGTTGGTGATTAACACCATCTTGACGGCGTCGAGCTCATGCTTGTTTTTCAAGTCCGCAACGAGCTGCATCAATTCGTCGAAGTTTTTATACGTGGTTGGTTCGCCGTCACCGGAAAACGCAACATCATTCAGGCGACGTAGTGCTTCAGGAACTTCCTTAAATTTATCGTCTTGATAGATGTCCCCCGATTTCACAAATTCGAGCATATGATCGAGTTCCGCTATCAGTTGTTCCTGCCCGACAAACCGTGTTTCTGATTCACTCCGGCGATCGACCTGACAGTAAATGCAATCGAAGTTGCAGATCTTGTCCGGATTCAGATTAACCCCGATCGATATCCCCTTACTGCGCCGGGAAAGCACCGGATAAACGAACTTGTTTTCCTGCCAGGAACGCGAATGATCCCGGTAGAGATTGAGTGACGAGTCGCTCAACAGTTCGGCTCCTTATTCTGAGATCAGCGTTTTATTTTCAACACAAAGGCACGAAGACACAAAGGGGGTAATGAACGATGCGATGTATTCCCTGGGTGCCACGGCTAGACTCGCTAGCCGTGCCATCGTGAGATTGAATGACGAAAGATTTACAACGGGAAACGATCAATATACGAATCAGCAAATGACTCATGT
>JAGQQC010000311.1 GCA_020426395.1 Planctomycetaceae bacterium | reverse complement strand
AGGTTTCTGTTTTTATCCACCCACATTCATTCAGAAAAAGGCTATTTGTGTTCTCTGCGCTCCTCGTAGGATTGTTCGCGTATCTGTGCGGTTCGATTCCTTTTGCTTATCTGATCGGCAAAGGGATCGGAGGGATCGATATTCGCACCGTAGGAAGTGGCAATGTCGGTGCGACCAACATTGGTCGAACGATGGGCATGCGCTGGGGAATACTCGTCCTGGTTCTGGATGCGATCAAGGGCTTGGTTCCCGTGGGCCTGTTTCCGTATCTGTTTGTTGATTCAACCGATCCACAATTTATTCATCTCAAAGTAATCGCTGCCGTAGGCGCGATTGTCGGACATATGTGTCCCGTCTGGCTTGGTTTTCGTGGCGGAAAAGGGGTCGCAACCGCTTTGGGCGTCGTCCTTGTGCTTTCTCCCTATGCTTCATTGGGAGCACTGGTTGCTTTTCTCGTCGCATTCGCCTGGAAGAGAATTGTTTCGATTGCTTCGATTCTGGCTGTCATCGTCTTCAGTATCACCCATTTCTGCCTGATGGGGCAGGCAGCTTTCTCGGATATCTACTGGAGTCTCTCTCTCTTCGCGATCGCAGCACCGCTACTCATTATCTGGCGACATCGAAGTAATATCGGTCGATTAATACGTGGAGAGGAAAAAGCATTCGTCAGTGGTAGACGAAACGCTGAATTAGATACACAACCTGAAACTGAAGAGCCGGAACAAAATTGAATTCTGATCAAGGGAGCTTGTCACCCATGTTATGGAAAATGAGCAGACGCATCCTCATCTCTCTCCTCTTTCTTTCCGTTCTGGGAATGGCAACGGAAATCGTGCGGGGAGCAGAACAGGTTAAGCCGAATGTTGTATTCATCATTGCGGACGACCTTGGTGCGCATGATCTTGCCTGTTACGGTGCGGATCTGCATGAGACACCGAATCTCGATCAGTTTGCCCGCGAGGGTGTGTTGTTCACCTCGGCTTATGCTTCGGCTCCCGTCTGCACGCCCACTCGGGCGGCGTTGATGACGGGGAAAAGCCCCGCCCGGCTAAAGATGACCATCTGGCACGAAGCAGCCGCAAGCCCACCCAAAGATCCGAAAACGAAATTGCTAAATGCACCTGCCGAGCCCAACTTGCCACACAGTGAATTAACGCTCGCAGAGTTATTCAAACAGGCGGGCTACCGCACAATGCATTTTGGAAAATGGCATCTGGGAGAAGCTCCCCACTATCCAGAAAACAACGGGTTTGACATCAATATCGGTGGAACCTTATGGGGAGCGCCACCAACATTCTTTTATCCATTCAAAGGACCCTTTGGGGGACAGCGAGAACTGCGATATGTGCCCGGGATGGAATGGTCGAAGCCGGGCGATTATTTGACCGATCGACTGACCGACAAGGCGATTGATCAACTTAAGGCGGTAGGGGACGAACCGTTCTTTCTCTATCTCTCCTATCACACAGTTCACACCCCGATTGAAGCCCGTGAAGAGGATGTGAACTATTTTGAAGCACGCATGAAACCGGGGCAGAAGCATACGAATCCGGTATACGCGGCGATGGTGAAGTCATTGGATGAGAACGTGGGACGCGTGCTGCGTACCCTGGAAGAACAGCAATTGGCGAAGAATACCATTGTCGTCTTCACTTCCGATAATGGTGGATTTACTCTGCCTTATGGTGGACGTCCGCGTGTTACGGAGAACTATCCCTTGCGTTCGGGGAAAGGTTCGCTCTACGAAGGAGGTGTGCGAGTCCCGTTGATGATGCGCAGTCCACAATGGAAAGGGGATGGGGCCGTTGTGGATACTCCCGTAGTCACGCACGACTTTCTTCCGACGCTTGTCGAGGCGTGTCATCTCGAAGACCCGGAAGCGACCAATCGAGAAGGGGTTAATCTGACATCACTTCTGACAGGGAACGCAGATCAATTTGCCGAGCGCAATCTTTACTTTCACTATCCCCATTACTATTTCGGTGGAATCAGTACACCTTGCAGCGCCATAAGGTCGGGGGATTATAAGTTGATCTATTTCTACGAAACGGACAGCTCACAATTATTTGATCTCTCCGTTGATCCTTCAGAGGCCCATGATCTCAGCCAGGAAAAAGCGGAACTGACTGACCGGCTTGAAAGAGAGCTGAAAGATTGGCTTGCAGAAGTTGATGCTCAACTTCCAAGTGATAACCCAAACTGGAACGGGAAGTAGAGCCCATCCTAAAACCCGGTTTTGGCAGTTCTGCAATCTGTAAAATGTGGGAGGATGTGACCCATCAGAGGTTTTTAGGATCACTTCTAAAAAAACTCAGCGGGACGCCTGTTGTAAATCGCTATAGGCATCCGGAAGGACGGCCAGATATTTCTGTAACCGCTCTTTATACGCCGGATTCATCTGTGCGAGCTTTTTGCTGAGTGGCAGGGTGGGCGCCCACTGTTTCTGGTCCGATGTCTGGTGTAGATAGTCGATCAGCACCTGTTTCGATTCGGGGGAATCGTGCAACATGAAATGGACCCACCCCCAGGCTTCTCGATAGTCGGCGAGCTTTAAGTCTTCAAACTCTGTAATCCGCTCCAACCTTTCCAAGTCCGGTTGCCAACCTTGGGCAATCTGCAGATTAAGTTGAGGAGTATAGTCTGGATGCAGACGTCCCGCCCTCTCAGGGTCAACTTCAAAGTACTCAGCAAGTCCTTCGTCCAACCACAATGGCAGGCCTGACAAATTCGAATGCAACAGCCCGTGTGTGTATTCGTGCCGCAGGTCTTCCTGGATCTGATCTCCCCAGTAGGTATACACAGCCAGTTCATTTCCCTGTTGAACAAAAAACGCACGACGGTCGGGAAGCTGTGGATGCTGGCGGGAGAGGTAAGTTTGGTACGTCTCTTTATCTTCGAACAGATAAACCGTGATCGTCTTTTCCTGATACGGCAAGTCGAGTGTTTCATTGACCTCCTTGCGAAGTTCCTCCAACTCTTTTACGAGCGGGTGGGATTCCTTCAGTTTGAAGTCGCTGAGTAATAATAGCTGCCCCGATTTCACTCGGAATTCCGCCGGCAAACTGGCTGTCTGCTCTCGCTTCGACCAAAGGCAGCCCGTCAGCAAGGTGCAAATCATCACACAGCTCACGATGCCAGTGAACCGGAATCGTAGGCAATGAGAAGAAGGGCTCTCAGTGGCTGGTGACGAAGACAGAGGCAACAGGGACATCCTTGTCCGGGAGTGACGTGTTCCAGAGCCCAGATTCAGCAAGGATGATCCTAATGCGAACTTTGGGCGGGAAGGGAGGAGTGTACTTCCGAATCGATTCTGGTCCAATACCGTTTCCAGTGGACCGGTTTCCCCTGTAAATACCGCTTCAAAAACCTCAGCCGGTCCGTTCGGGTGAGCCCGGGCAGTTGCATCGCTTCTTCGGTCCAGGCGGTCAGGGTCTTCAGGATATCCGCTTCCTCCAGTTCCCCATTATTGTGTTCAAGATAGCCAAGGCCCAGAAAATAAACTTGTTCCGTTTCTTTCTTTATCAGGACGTTGGAGAGGGACGGAGCCCGATCCCGAAATTCGCAGCGGTCTCGCCAGGCAAGTTGAGCCGCCAATTGCCGGTTGACCTGACGTCGTGCAGAGAAGGGGCGCGAAGTGAGTACTTGCTCCACATATTCCGGAAACGAGACGGCATTGGCGATGCGTTCCGTAACCAGCCAGGAGGTTTCCGATGTTTTGACGAATAAAAGTGGCTTGGGTGTAGGTAACCGCCGCCGGATAAATGCATGTCCCCAATCCCAGGCAGTACGAACTGAGAATCCGGAGGTTTCTTCTTCAGGAACAATCTTGGTGAAACCCTCAAGGGGTTTCGTCTTGGAATTCAAGGTAACTGGTCCGGCAACGGGGAGAACTTGTTCCGGGTTTGTACGAATCTGCTCCAGGGTAGCGCGGCCCAGTTCGCTGACACCCCGACAGGAATTGGTCGATGTGGTGCCTTCCAGAATGATTAATCGACGATTTCCACGTTCCCATTTTTGATCCGCACGGAGGAATTCCTTCCACATTTCTCGATCACAGTGCGATTCGATCATTTGCAGGCTGGGTTTGTATTCGACAAATCCTTTTTTGGACGAAGTTGGATTTGCTTCGTGAAGTGTTTCCCAGTAAGCATGGAAGAACCGGCGGCGGTCAGAGGCGTTTCCCCGGTTGGAGAAGTAACTGTTGAGCAATGCGAAATTACGTAGGGATTGCCGGATTGTTAATCGATTTCCGAAGCTGACCTGGTGCAAGTCGATCAGCCACAATTTGAGAAACTGGGAAGCAATGTCAAAGGTGACCAGTACATTACCGGCGTGGTAATCGCGATGTTGAACACCCTTCAGGTGTAACCGGGCGGTCAACTGACCCAATTGTCTGGCGAGCTCGAATCGAAAGAATCGCTCTTTGTTTTCGTTCAATTTGGGCAGTGTCTCTTCGACGAATTCATCTAACTGATCGGCGTCCGGGATTTCACGAGTGATGAGGTAACTGTCCCGCACAAACGAACCTGGTCGATCTTCTCCTAATGCGACAGGCTGGCAACTGTCGAAGCCGAGGTCGAGCAATTGACAAGTATGTTCCCACTCAAGCCGTGCACGCGAAGCACGGACCCAGTTCTGCATCCGGGAACGCCAGTTGGGGATTTTATAATGTTTGAGATAAAAAACGGCTCCCGGGGTAATGAGTCGGTAAACAACCCGATGGGAACCTGTCTTTAACGCAACGTGATCGAAGCGTTTCAGCAGGGAACTTGGCTCAAAATTGCCTTGGGGAAACAGTACGCGCTCGACGTCTGGTATCAGCGTCCATTCACACGTACCTCCAGTGCGGGTTGTTGTGATTCTGGTTGGGGGAATGTCAATCAAGCAAATTTGCCTTCCTGTTGGCAATATTAGAAGTGATCCTAAAACCCTCTGATGGGTCGAATTGGTCCTTGATTTACAGGCTCAAGAACAACCACAAACGGGTTTTAGGATGGGTTCTAGTTTTTCGATCCTTGTTGTAGAGTCTTGAAAACATCTTCAATCAGTTGGACCGGTGCCGGATTAAGAATTAGGTCACCGTGACCAGTTGCGACCAAATCCCGCTGAAGTTCCAGATGCTTCCCCCATTCCTCCGCATCCCAACTGCTGACATCGACGTACCCGAAATCAACCAGAGAGGGAGCCGATTTCTGAATGACGAAAGTTCCCTCCGGGCTACTAACCACAATCAGGGTAAAGGCGAAATACATGCCAACCGCTCCGAAAAGGAGACCGGCTACAAAAGCGGTGAAGCGTTTCATTGAGAACATCCCTGTTACAGTCAACGGGCCACGGATATGAGGATCGGAGGAAGAAATCCGCGCAAAAAAGATCGACCGAAGATCGTTCAAAGGAACGATTTTCGGTCGAAGTAGATTTTCTCAGATCGGGTCGAACTCGGCAACCCGGATATAGGCGGTTAGTCGTCAATTCCTAACCGGTAGCAGAGTTGCTGAAACTGCTCGGCAAATTCATCGGTGGAGGAGTGAACGTGTTCCGCCTCGGTGATGAACTTCATTTCTTCGCTACAGGGCAGGTTATAGCTCTTGAGGATTTCCTCAAATGGACCGAGTTCGTGGCCGTACATGATGAGCAGTTTGTGCTCGTCAAATTGTACTTCCATCGGAATTCGAGGGTTCAGCACGGCCAGGCCAGTGCACCCGT
>JAGQQC010000310.1 GCA_020426395.1 Planctomycetaceae bacterium | reverse complement strand
TGACAGTATTTATCACGCGGTGTTCGCCTGTATGCGCGGGGCGGAAGGATATACTAAAGGGCTTCCATATCAGGCGGTACCCGAAGGTTTATTGTTGAGACCGGCGATTCCCAGTGTGGAAGAATTTCAAGTTGGATCAACCTATGGACCGAAAGCCAACTTCAAAATCTCGCTCCGTGAATTACCCGATGTTGGAAATTTCAAAATCAAAGTCGAAGCTGCCCGATACGATGATGGGTTACTACTCGAAAGGCGAGTGGAAGCTCAGCCCCAGGATGCCGCAAATGCGATTGTCGTCCTGACACCCGAGCAAAAGCAAACTGTTACAGTCTCGAAAGCAGGGCTTCACCAGATTGACATTCACCCAGCGGAAGGTGAAAACAAAACCCGTAAGCAATTGGACCTCGTCCTGGGGGACCGTTTTTTCAGCAGCAAGTTAGAGCAACCTGCTTACATTGTCGTTCGACTTGCTGAAGGGGAGCTGGATGTTCAAGCGAATCTGGCGGAAGAGATTCCACTGAGTCGCCTACAACTGACCCCACTTAAAGAGAATGATCCTCTCACTCATCAATTTGTCAGTTTTGAAAACCGAGCCCCCTTACTAGGTGTTCATCTCGGTTTACGACGCGATTGCGGTAGTACCTTGCCATTTGTGGGAGAGCCAGTCCCTGTCGCTTCGACTGAATTTCAAAAGTTTGAATTCACCGGTGCCCTTCGTAACTTTCCTCAACCCGAAGTAGAAAAAGATAACGTCAATTATCTGGCTGGGATCAAAGAGATCGGTGTTCGCAGTGAATACACGGATGGTCGAGATCGCCCTCAATTACTGCTCCGGTCGATTGAATTCGAAGGCCCTTACTACGATCAGTGGCCTCCGGCAGCGCATCAGAGTATTTTTATTCCCTCCGAGCATAAAAGTGAACCGGAGAAATACGCCCGCGAAATCATTTCTCATTTCGCAACACGAGCCTATCGTCGACCGGTAACGACGGATGAAATTGAGTCAACGCTCCATATCTGGAAGGAATCTTACGCGGAGACGAATGATTTTACTCAAGCAATCAAAGAATCCTTACTAGTGGTGCTCACTTCACCCCAGTTTTTATTTCTTATCGAAAATAGTGAGACCCCAGAACCAGAGCTTCTCGACGACTGGGAACTCGCTTCCAAGCTTTCCTACTTTTTGTGGAATACTGCTCCTGATGGAGAACTGCTCGACTTGGCTGCGGCGCATAAATTAGAAAATAATCTAGATGCCCAAGTTAATCGCATGATTAGCGATCCTCGCTTTGAGCAATTTTTAGATCAGTTCACGGCGCAATGGCTAAGCTTGGATAAACTTGATGTCGTGGAAACAAACCGGGAGTTGTATCCCCAATTGACTCCACATGTTAAAGAACATCTGCGTGAAGAGCCGGTTCAGTTCCTCAAATACTTGATGCGACAGAATCTGCCTGTTTCCAATTTAATCCGATCTGATTTTATCGTGGCCAACGAGGTTGTGGCCGATTACTACGGACTCGGAGGTCAGATTGGGAGTGGATATGATTTTCAACCAGTTTCAAATGAACGCCCTCATCTCGGTGGAGTGATTTCGCAAGCCGGTATTTTGGCTGGTCTCTCCGATGGCAAAGAGGCGAACCCGATTAAGAGGGGAGCCTGGATTGCGAGGAAAATCGTTGCCGAACCTCCCGATGATCCGCCTCCTAACGTTCCGGCATTGGATGAAGATCTGACAAAGCTCACCTTGAGGGAACGACTGGAATTGCACCGCAACCAGAAAGGGTGTGTTCAATGTCATACGGGCATCGATCCCTGGGGTTTTCCATTTGAAGAATACGATGCCGGAGGACTGTTCAAATCGAAACAGGAGGTTGATTCTGAATCGACCTTACCCGATGGGACCCATGTAGCCGATATGCTCGCATTTAAGAATTATCTGGCCGATGAACGACGCGATCAGGTTGCTTTCAGCTTTTTGAAACACCTGACAACTTATGCTGTTGGGCGCACGTTGTCCTATAATGAGATTGAGTTCCTTCGGGAAAATTCGTTAGAATTAAAAGCCGATGGTTACCGCATGCAGGACATGCTCCGGTTTGTGGTTCGCTCAAAATTGTTTCTCGAAAAATAATAGATTGCCTCCACTTACCTGCCTCGCATCCCTTCGACTGAAACCTACAGCTCTCCTGGAGCTCCCACCAAAGAGAAAAATCATGCCGGAAAACATCAAACTGAATCGTCGCTCGGTTCTGAAAGGCATCGCTGGCGCCACGTTGGCGTTACCTGTTCTGGAAGCAATGGGGAGTGAAGTTTCTCAGAAAATCCCGCGCCTCTTCTGTGCCCTTTATACGGCAAACGGGATGTCACTTCCCAAAGAAGAGCATGGGATTCAGGACTGGCACTGGTTTCCTAAGGAGACTGGGGCAGATTTCAAATTCAATAAATCAACTGAGCCTCTAAGTCCCTTCCGCACCCAGCTTAGCTTTCTGGGAGGGCTGCACCATCAAAATGGTGTCAAGGCGGACCCGCATACCTGTTCCGACATGTGGTTGACTGGAGCTCCGCTGCATAACCCTAAGCCGGGGACATACAATACCGTCGCGCTCGACCAGATGATTGCTCTTCACACGAAGCAACATTGCCGTCAACCTTCGCTGGTTTTGTCCATTGATGCCGGTACCGGTTTTCTTTCACGGACTGGAACGATCTCTTACAGCCTCGATGGCAAACCGGTTCCTGCCGAAAATAGCCCTCGTCGCATTTTTGATCGCCTGTTTCGAGGGGACACTTCTTCGCTGGAACAAGAACGGGAGAACCTGAAGAAGCGGATCAAATTGGTCGACGCTGTTCTGGATAGTGCCCGATCGCTCAATAAAAAACTGGGCCAGTCTGACCGAGAGAAGATGGATCAGTACCTGACTTCTCTGAACGAGGTTGAGTCCCGATTGATCGCATCTGAAAAGTGGATCGACATACCGATCAAGAAACAGGATTATTCGCACCTCAATCTGGATGCGACTTCTGAAGGGGAGCCTGCTGAGTATTATACGACGATGTTCGATTTAATTGCGCTCGCCTTTGATGCCGATATTACCCGGTCCGTTGCCTTCATGCTGAATCGGGAAGACGGTATGGGAATCAGTGATACTTTCCCCATCAAACTGGGGCTTTCCAGCACGCATCACCATCTCTCCCATGCTGGCGATAAAGAGGGGCAGCTCAACTTTGCGAAGTATGACCTCTTCCTCAGTCAGCAGATCAGTCATTTCCTGACGCGACTCAATGAGTATCAGGACGTGAATGGTTCCCTGCTTGATAACAGTATCGTCCTGTTTGGTAGCGGGGCGAGTACCACCCACAACCCGAAAAATCTGCCGACATTACTTGCCGGTGGAGCAAACATGGGAATTAAACATGGTACCTACTGGCAAAACGGGGATACCCCGTTATCGAACTTGTACCTGAGTATTCTGCATGCGATGGGAATCGAGCAGAATTCGTTTGGTGATAGCACGGGAACCTTCGATCAATCGATCTTTACCGGTGCGTAGGCTTCACTAAGCCGAATTATTCGGCCGCGACTTGTTTCGTTTGCTTGCTATAGTAATCGTATATCTTTTGAAGATCACTTTGCGAAAGCTCGTCCGACTCATGGATATAGATGCCGTATCCGAGCCGGAAACGGTCTCCCTGCTTAACAACCAGTTGACTGGTTGGTCCCTGGTGCATTGCTTTTTGACCGAACAGATTAGCAACGAATAAGCCGTAATCACGATTGTGCCACCAGGAAGGCCGGATGTTTTTCGGATCGGTCATCAACATTACCCCGACTTGTTGTTCGTTTATTGTGCCGGAATAATCGACCCACTTCGCGGTCTGTCCCCAGGTTTTGGCGGCGGACTGAAGTCCTTCGCTATTGAGAATACGTCCGTTGCCTCCCTTCTCACGCAAAGAAGTTGCCAGGCGAATACCCAGCCCCATTTCCTCCTGGTCACCGAAATAGAAGTCATGATCTGGCGAAAAGAAATGGCTTGTCATCTGGATAACATAACCACCGGATTCCTTCAGAAACGTGTAGCGACACTGTTCCACACAAACTGTTTCATTTCCATTGCCATTTAGATAATGATTCTCAACGGTGAAGCTGTTTTGAAAGTCGTCGGATGACTTTACGAACCCGGCATGTTTCACTTTCGTTTTTAATCGCCAGTAATCATTCCCGCTGATGTCCCCGAAGGCGAAAAAAATACCGGGGTGATAACTCGCATGGTCCTGCAGATCGCCTTCCTGTGGGGGATGGTTCCGTGTTACTTGCGTTCCTTGTAATGTTTTTACATGCGCGAAATAGGGGCGGGTGGTTAACGGATCATCATAGAAGTAAGTCATCAAGGGTTGATTCTCATGAAAAATCACGACTTGCCCGGTGGAGTGTTCAAACCGGAAGGCCGAAGATTCTTCTGCCTGCAATTCAACTGAAGAGGCGAAGCAGAGAACAACTGTGACGATCAGTAGATAAATGACTTTCATGAAACGATCTTTCAACATGGTGGAAGTCGAGTAAATCTTCGTAGTTAATTCACGTTTGGAATGGCCCAGTGGCCTTCTCGATATTCGCGACCGAGCAAGGCATTTGCTTCTTCATCGTTGATAATGGATTCCATTGAGTGATCCATATGGATGGTGCGTCCCAGTCGCGTGCTGATATTAGCCAGATGGCACAGGCTCGCGGACAAGTGGGCCGTCTCAGCATCTGCCGTGGCGGGCGACTCTCCCCGAATGGTTGCCAGGAAGGCTCGCTGATTGTTTGAGACATTCATTTCCAGCGGGTCATTCAGACTGATGTCAACTTTCTTTTTACGGTCGTCCCGAACTTCGAATTTGCCGCGCCGGCTGAGGAACATCATCCCTTTCGTACCGTAGAATTCGATTCCACTGTCAACATTATAAGGATGATTGGAGGACCAGAGACGCATCTCGAAGACAAGTTGTTTTGCGGGACGATTTTCCGCAACGGCATATTCGAAACTTGCCGTCATTGTATCGGGGAATTGTTGATCGTCGTCGAAGAAGTATTTTCCTCCCAGACCGGAAACTGATTTTGGATGTTCGTTGACACCCAGTCCCCAACGGGCGAGATCGAATTCGTGCACACCATCGTTTCCGGCGTCTCCCGTGCCAAAGTTGTACCACCAATGCCAATTATAATGACCCCGGTTTTCCTGATAGGGAACCATCGGGGCGGGACCGATCCACATGTCATAGTCGAGGCCGGCAGGAGGGTTTCCAGGTTGTTTGTGACCGATATTCTGCCGCTTCTGAATATTCCAGACCCGGGCAATCATCACATCTCCGATCAAGCCTTCGTGCAGCATCGTGACGGCTTCCTGGAAGCCACCGTTGCTGCGCATCTGGGTGCCATGTTGTACGATCCGATTGTACTTTTGGCTGGCGGCAACCAATGCCTGGCCTTCGCGCAAGTTGTGCGAACATGGTTTTTCCACATAGACGTGCTTGCCAGCCTGCATGGCAAGAATCGCAGCGGGAACATGCCAATGGTCAGGGGTGGCAATGGAGACGGCATCAATAGAATCATCATCCAGTAACTGCCTCAAGTCGGCATACTGTTTGGCGCCTCCTCCTTTTTCCGAGCCTCGCTGGCGTCTTTCTTCATCCGCATCACACACGGCTACCAGTTCAACATTCGCTT
>JAGQQC010000030.1 GCA_020426395.1 Planctomycetaceae bacterium | reverse complement strand
TTGCAGGTTCCTGAGCCGACTGTTATGGACTCACAAGTGATCGGCACGATTTTATACGTGGACCATTTTGGAAACCTGGTCAGTAACATCCGTCGGGAGCACCTGGAGAACTGGAAGACGAACCCGGCTGATCCGTTGATTCGTTTAGAGCGAGATGGAAGCCTGCGGTTTATCGATTTCGGGATCAGTCAAACTTATACAGATTGTCTGCCGGGGCATGGGGTAATTTTGTGGGGCTCGAATGGTTTCCTGGAAGTCGCCCTGCATGGGGGAAATGCGGCCACCAAGTTCAAGTCGAAGCCTGGCGAGACACTTGCGCTCGACTGGCGTTCCGTGCATGAACGCATCTGATTTTTCGCGATAAGAATTTTTCCGACTATTCAGATGGCAGCAAGGGGTACTCAGTCATCAGTTTCAAGCCCGCTTTCCACTGCTCGTAGTAGCGGTCGAGGTTGCTGAGTTCCGAATTTTGATCCACGTTTGATTTTTCCAGGTAACCTTGTTGAATCATTCCCGGAAGGGGTTTCCCAAAGACAGGTTTACCAGTCCGGGCAGTGGCGAAATAGATTCCCTCTCCCTGGTAATACAGAGATGCGGCGTTGGGAAAGCGGGCGATTTGAATCTGTCCCATTTCCGTTTCACTTTCTTCAACTTGGGCCGTGACTAAACCGGTATCGCTGATATTAAGTTCCGTGATATCAACAGGGAGAGATATTGCAGGTTCAATGGAATACTCCAGGTCTCCTGCTCGAATGACTAAAGTTCCGTTTGCATCTCGCGAGAGTCGACCATTCCGGGTGTAACAGCTAGCTGCGGTATGAGGATGGGACAAAATCAGCCAGCCAACACCTTTGAGAGCGATATCGAGATCACGCTCCGTCTCTTCCAGCTCTCCCTGCTTTAACTCCAGTCGATAAGATCCATCAGGCAGTTTCGTTTGATCCAGATCGACGAGGTCATCCTCGTTGAGTAGAGGCAGCTCATTTTTTTCTGTAGAAACAAAATCGAGCCGTTTATATCCCGGGATATGGGTCTGGCTGATGTTAAACATCGCCATGCCGCGAACGGTTAACCATAATTTCTTAAGTTCCGATAACTCTTCACTGTCGAGATCGAGACTTTGTGGTGGTTTGGTCGGTGAGAGGGTGGTTGATTTTGTTACGGTGTCGTCTTTTTCCTCTGATTCGATCTGCGGGAAGGATTGGCCAGTATCGAACACGGAAGGAGTAAAGGACGAGCCGAATGTCTTTCGTAAGTTCAGCAAATTCCGAGCGAGTTCCGGGGGTTCGTTTTTCAATAGTTCAAACCAGATTTCCCGTTCCTCAGTGGAGGAATCCCGCATATCGACTTCGATAAATTTCCGGATGATTTCCTGTTGCGAAGTTGAGTTTCCCGGCAGAGGAACCGCGTTGTCGGGATCGATGAATTGTTCGGGGGCCTGGCGGTTTTTCCCACTCTGATCACGCGGTTCGGGGACGGGGGACTCATCTTCCTCGGCGGCCAGCAGAATGGCGGGTTGTGGTGCCTCTATTACCAGACGCTGACGAATCAATTCTTGATCCGTCTCCGCAGCATTCGCGATAATCGCCAGGCAAGTGAGGCTCAGCACGAGGCAAATCGGAATCAGGCAGGAGATCTCGGATTTACCGTTCCATTTGTTCATTGTTGTTTTCTTCCCAAACCGGCGAGAAATTGTGGGATCAGCACCGATTTCTGTCGAGGAATACCGGGTATGGTCAGCTGGTTCAGACTGCCCATCCCCTAAAAATAGTGTTCACAGAGCGGTCTCTATCTTAATCGAGTTTTTAGCGATTGAGTAGGGGAGAAACCGCGGGAGGGACCTCCCTAAACCGGGATTGACGTTTGCAGAAAATCGGCATACAGTCCTCTTCTGCGTCAAATTTTGTCGATGTGGGAAAGTCCTGCCAGTTGGGTCAGACCGCCAGGCCTTCCATGGGTCACATTGATTTGCATTAGTAATCGGAGAGGAGATTCTTCGCTAAAGCTGAGCTTGACGCTTTTAGCACGCGTTCGCGTTGTCACGAGAATAGACACGATGTCACGACGATCTAAGGAACCGGATCATGATTCTTCTGCACAACCACCATCAAGATGGTGAATCGACTCACGACGATATCCTGACCCCGCCTCTTCCCCGTCGCATGCTGCGACATTTGATTTTTTCCCATCGGATCGACTTGGGAACTCGCTGGCTGGTTGCCGGTTGTGGCGAAGGAGAGTTGACCCGGTATTTGCACATGCTCGGATTTGAAGTCATCGGTATCGATGATGACCTGGAAAAAATCGAAACGGCGCGCAAACTTTCTCCGCATATTCGATATGAGCATTGGAACTCCGAAGACGGGGCGCTCCACTTTGATGAGCAGGAATTTGACCTGATCCTGGTTTGTGGTCTGGAAACGTTTGCCAGTCAGATGGAATCGCCGGACTCTCTCGAAATGACAGCGATGTTGCTTTCGTGTCTCAAATCTTCCGCCCCCCTGGTCTTTATCAGCCGCCAGGAATATGAACGCAATGAGCTTTCGTTTGGTTTCCCTACCTGCACTTTCACGAATCTGCTTTCCAACTTTCCAGGACCAACTCAAACGGCGCTGTTTCCGGATGGATCGTTCACTCCCTGGCCATTCAACAAGTTGCATCCTCGGGGTAAAGAGAACGGTTATCTGGCTGTTTCACTCTTAGCTCCCAGACCGCAATTGTCGCGAGGCAGTTGGTTGAAACTGGCAGAAAATGGAGTCCGTAAGCAATCTTTGCTACCATTTCGGACAGCCCAGCAGAGTGCAGAGTCGTCCCAGACGGCCCGACGCGCTGCCTGATGCGTGTGAACAATTGATGAAACCGCATCTGGAAATGGGAACCCACTTCCTATTTAACTGGAAGTGATGCATAACTTTCTCTGGCGGTTTTTTCTAGCGATTTCACGATGACTTCACCCTCCAACACGAAGTGGATTCTGCTCTCCGCTGCGCCCCTGTCTGATCTTTATGATCAGCTAAGGCTACGGATTCCTGCGGGTCTGATTTTGATCGAAGCACTCGGTAAGCAACCCCTGGCTGTGGCAGCCGAACAGTTTCGGAAGGTGGCTGAGAGCAATTGCATCGTGAAACTGATCGCTCCAGTATCACTCAAAAATGATGAGTTCAGACTGTTACTCATTGAACAGTCTCTGCATCGCACCGCCTGCTGGGTTTATGAAAGTGTGACTGTCGAAAATCTGCTGCTGCTTGTCGAGAAATTCGGGCAGTCAGATCAGGCTTCCATGCAAAACGCGGATACTTCTTACGAGCAGCAAGCTTCTATTGAACTGCAAGAATTGTGGCTGGGCAAACGGGATCAGCTATGGGCGCCTTTGTTAATGGCTCTTGCCGATGAACCTCAACCGGTGGGGTTGTTATCGGGTTCGTTCAATCCCTTGCACACGGGGCATCGTCAGTTAAAGAACCTGGCCGAAGAAAAATTGAATGGCCCAGTGCATTATGAATTACCCATTCACAACGCGGACAAACCACCGCTTGATTATGTTTCACTCTACCGCCGTTTATCCCAGTTTGAAGAAGAGCCGGTGCTTCTCTCCACGGCGGCTACATTTGTGGAGAAATCAGAATTGCTCTCCGGCGTCTCTTTTATTATTGGAGCCGATACCGCCATCCGGGTTGTCGATCCTCGATTTTATGCTGATGAGAGAGCGATGTGGGAAGCGTTCGATTTACTTAAAGAACGAAACTGCCGGTTTCTGGTTGCCTCGCGTGAGGTTGACGGACACCTTATGGAGGGCAGTACACTTTCTTTGCCGGAGGATGCCAAGGCATTGTTTGACTTTATTCCCACGGAAGAATTTTGCCTCAACATATCATCGACGGAATTACGAAAAGCAGAACAGAGCCCATTCGATTTAACCTGATCGGTTCAATCAAAGAGACCAAATTTTTGACATCCTTCCAATACGCCACTTGTGGCGACCTGTTCCGCTTTATGCAATCGGTTAGACCAGCCGGCTCGGTTATGTTCTGCCTGAACTTGGTTCACCAGTTGAGGGTCGGCATTGCCCACGATGATCGAACGGTATCCCCCTGTCAGCGCGGCGAGGTCATTCCCGGAATCGCCAGCAAATAAGGTCTCCTCCGGATTGCGGTCTTGTTGACGGTGCCACCAGTTGAGGGCATACGCTTTTGAGATCGATTTCGGTAACAGATCGAGTAACCCTCCCTTGGTGAACGGGTCGATGGAAGCGATCAGCGAATAGGGGGCGGAATTAACCTCGATAAATTCCTGCAATCGATCCGTTAAGGGTTCGATATGTACTGGGTCGGTGTAATAACTCAACTTGAACCGGCCCTGCTTTTCTTCTTCCTGTAATTCCAAAGCCTCAATGCCTTCGAGGGCGTGACGTAACTTGTCAATTGGAAACGTCTCCGTCATCTCCGCTTGATGGCTCTGGTATTCTTCGACCGCTTCAAAATCGGATTCTCCGGTCCGACGGTAGATCGAAGTTCCTACATCGGCGATGATCCATTCCGGATTAGGGAGTGAATGTCGCGAGATCGCGTCCTGAATCGATTCCAGGTGGCGGCCCGTTACAAAAATCAATGTCCGGTTTTGTTCCCTCAGCTTTTGTTCGAGTTCCTGAAGATCAGTGACGTTTTGAGGGTGTCCGTGCAGTGGAATCAACGTTCCGTCGAGATCGGTTGCGAGAATTTGTGGTGAGGACATGGTGCCTATATACAGATTAAAGCAAAAAAGAATGCGAGCAGATCGTTTATAGAGGTTCCCTCTTTCAATGAAAAGGGAAACGTGAGCGAGGCTGAAAATCTGCCGTTAATTGACCTCCACTCCAAACTGGGAGAGATCGAAGTTGAGCACTCGAGAACGGGTGGCGGCTTCTTTGAGTTTGGAGAGGGTGAAATGCTTGTGGTTGGCGACTGCCTGTTCGCTGATATTCAGTTCCTGTGCGACTCGTTTATTGGGCCAGCCGAGTACGAATAACAGCTCCATACACATCAGCCGTTCGTAGTCTTCCTGCTCTCGCCATTGTTCGATCAGCTCGGAAAGGCATTCCGCGATAACGGCACTCTCTTGCTGTTTTCCTTCCCGCGAACGCATCAGGCTGGATGCTTTGCGTGCGCGACCGGGGGGATCGTAACTTCCCTCGCTACTGGAAGAGGTGGTCAGGGAGAGCGCGGGGCGCCGCCCTTCCCTCCGCAGGTGATCCGTCAATTTGTACGAGGTGATTGTGAACAGGTAGGTTTCCAGTTTGGTAGAGGGGTCATAATTCGGCAAACTGGTCAGGAAACCGAGAAACGCCTCCTGTACGATGTCCTCAGCGGTGGCCGCGTTTCGGATCCGGCTGCGTACAAAGGCGAGCAACCTGCCTTCAAACAGGTTGATAAACTCCGACCACGCCTCTTCCTCTCCGTCGCGGATACGTTCGATTAAAAGTTGTGTGGCGGGGTCTTGTGGCATAGTTTTAATGGACGATTTGGAGGAAACAGAGGCTGGTCAGGAACTCCTCCATTGTCGAAGAGTTCCCCACCAATCACAACGTCGATCTACCGGGCGCGGATCAATTCTCTTTGAGAAACGAGTGAAATTTCGAACAAGTAAAGGCAAAAAACCAGGTCAACTGGTCGCGGCGGGTGGTTCGGACGCAGGAGCGGGTTCGGGGGTCGTCTCCGGTGGAGTTTGTTCGTCCGGTTTTTTCCGGTCGGCAAATTTCATGATGGTGGAATAGAAGACAGGCGTGAGAAACAGACCAAAGATGGTCACCCCCAGCATCCCGGCGACGACTCCAATGCCGAGCGCGAAACGCATCTCTGCCCCGGCTCCGCTGGCCAGCACCAGCGGCATGAAACCGAGCACCGAGGAAAAAGCGGTCATCAGAATCGGTCTCAACCGGAGTCGGCAGGCTTCGATGACCGCATCGACGCGTGACATCCCTTCGTCCTGACGCTGGCGGGCGAATTCCACAATCAGAATCGCGTTCTTGGCCGAAAGGCCGACGAGTAAGACCTGTCCGATCTGCGTGAAGACATTGCTGTCCATCTTTACGAACCAGACACCAGCAATTGAACAGAGCAGACACATCGGCACGATCAAAATCACTGCCAGCGGCAGTGACCAGCTTTCATATTGTGCGGATAAAACCAGGAAGACGAAAATCACAGCCATCGGGAAAACGAGTTTTGAAATCGGGTCTTCCGCGGCAATGATTTCCTGCAGGCTCAACTCGGTCCACTCATAGCCCATTTCTCCATTCGGGAACGTCTTCTGGAACAGTTGGTCCATGAGCGAAATTGCATCGCCCGAACTGAAACCGGTGGCCGGGTTCCCGTTCAATTCCGCCGAGCGGTATAAATTGAAGTGCGATACCTTGGAGGGCCCCGTTACTTCTTCAATGGAAACCAAGGTAGCGATCGGCACCATGTCTCCCGCGGCATTCCGCACTTTGAGTCGGCCGATGTCTTCTTTGCGCAATCGGTTTTTCGATTCCGCTTGCGCAATCACCTGCCAGTTCCGACCGAATCTCGTGAAGTCGTTGATATAGGCTGAACCGAGATTGATCTGAAGCGTTTCGAACAGATCGCTCAGGGAGACTCCCAATGTTTTCGCCTTCTCACGATCAATGTGAAGATACAATTGAGGTTGGTTCACGCTGGCCGTAGTGAAGGCATTGGAAATACCAGGTTGTGATTGAGCCGCTTGTCCCAGTTGCTCAACGGCCCCTTGTAGCTTTTCCCCTCCTCGCGAGGAGGCATCCTGCACTTGTAATTTGAAACCACCTGTACTTCCCAAACCATCGACGGGTGGGGGACCGAACCCAATCACCTGCGCACTTTGGATACTGCGGAACTTGCCCATCAGATCGCGGAGAATCAGCATCGAGTACAGATTCCGATCCTCTTTCCGCTTTTCAAATGGTTCCAGTACGGCAATGACCGTTCCCGCATTGGACAGGTTACTGGAAGCCACCAGTGAATAACCTGTAATGCTGATGGTATTCGCCACTCCCGGGGTCTTGAGGACGATTTGATTGATTTCGTCGATCACCTCATTGGTTCGTTCTTTACTCGCGGCATCGGGAAGCTGGGCATTGATCATCAGATACCCTTTATCCTGGGCGGGGATGAACCCCTGCGGGACATTCTGGTATCCGAGATAGGTCAGGTAGAGCAACCCTACATAGACGAACAATGCAATCAAACTTCCGCGAACCACCAGCCGGACCACCCAGGCATAGGTATCCCGACTGAAGTTCATCCCGATGTTGAAGATTTTGAAAAACCAACCGAGGGTGAAGTCCATCAGTTTTTCGAGGGGATCCCGTTTTTCAGTTTCCGCTTTAAGTAGCAGGGCACACAGCGCGGGGCTCAATGTTAACGCGTTGAATGTCGAGATCGTCACTGCGGCGGCAATCGTCAACGCGAACTGGCTGAAGAAGGCTCCCGTGATTCCGGACATAAACGCGGTCGGGATGAAAACGGCCAGGAGCACAAGCGATGTGGCGATCACCGGGCCAAACAGTTCCGTCATCGCCTTGCGGGCGGCTTCCTTGCGGGAAAGTCCGTTCGCGAGATGCGTTTGCACGTTCTCCACGATCACGATCGCATCATCCACGACCACTCCGATCGCCAGAACCAGTCCGAAGAGAGAAAGGTTGTTAAGTGAAAATCCGAAGAGGGCCATTCCCGCGAAGGTTCCGATCAGGGAGACCGGAACCGCCACCATCGGGATGATCGTCGCCCGCCAACTTTGCAGGAAGATCAGCACGACTAGAAAAACGAGGCCCAATGCCTGAAACAAGGTGACAAAAACGTCGCTGATTGATTGTTCGATGAAGACCGTCGTGTCGTAGACAATTTCATAATCCAGGTCATCTGGAAAACCAGCTTTCTTCAACGTTTCCATCTGATTTCGAATACGTTTAGAAGTCTCTAATGCATTCGATCCGGGGAGCTGGAAGATACCGAGTGTGACTGTCGGCTTGATATCAACTTTTCCATCGACCTGGCTACCAATCTGGCTGCTAATGTCGTAATTCTTTGCCCCCAGTTCCACGCGGGCGACATCTTTCAAGCGGGTGATTTCCCCGTTCGCTCCCGTTTTGACGACGATCTGTTCGAATTCATTGATTTCCGAAAGGCGTCCTTGCGCATTGATGGTGAACTGGAACTCTTCCCCTTCTGGAACGGGAGGTCGTCCCAGTTGACCGGCGGCGACTTGCACGTTTTGTTCGCGAACGGCGCGCAGCACATCTCCGGCAGTCATGTTTCGTACGGCGAGCAGTTCCGGATCGAGCCAGACCCGCATGCTGTAATCACGCGCTCCCCAGACGATGACATCCCCGACCCCTTCCACACGCGAAAGCGCATCTCGAATACGAATTGTCGCGAAGTTACTGATGTAGAGATCGTCATACGTCCCTTCCGGAGAAATGATATTCACACAGAGCAACAAACTCGGTGACCGTTTCTTCGTGGTGACTCCCTGACGGGTGACTTCTTCCGGTAGCTTGGGCATGGCGATAGCGACCCGGTTTTGTACATTCACCTGAGCCATATCGATGTCGGTTCCGACTTCAAAGGTCACATCCAGGTTCATCTGCCCATCGTTCGTGCTACTGGACGATAGATAAAGCATATCTTCGACGCCATTGATCTCTTGCTCGATGGGAGTCGCAACCGTGTCCGCCACCGATTCCGCATTCGAGCCAGGATAAATGGTCGAGACTTGAATCGTGGGAGGGGTGACTTCCGGGTACTGGGCGACTGGTAATACGAGGTAAGCGACCGAACCGAGGATGACAATCACGATCGAAAGGACCGTGGCGAAGATGGGGCGGTTAATGAAAAAATGAGAAAACATGATAAGAACCCTTTATCAGCTCCTGATCGCAATTCTAAATCGAAAATGAGAATATGTTGCGCGAGGCGTGAACAGCCGCGACACGCTATTGAGCCGATCCCCCGTTTGCAGGGGCTGGTTCTGCTGATGGTGAACTTGTTTCTTCCGCGGAAGTTTCCGAAGCACCCTCTGTAGCGGAGTCAGAAGTGCCTGAATCCGGTTTATTTATTGTGACTGTGGTGCCCGGTTGTGCCCGTTGAAGTCCATCGATAATGATCCGGTCATCCGGTTCCAAGCCAGTGACGATTTCTCGTAGACCGTCATCCGTTTGCACTCCGAGAACAACCAGGCGATATTGCACGACGTTATTCTCATCGACCACCAATACATACTTGTTACTCTGATCAGTACCAATCGCTCGGGAAGGGACCAGCAGGTGGGGACGAGGTTTGCTAAGTGGAATCCGGACAGTGACGAACAATCCGGGGATTAATACTTCCTCTTCATTTTTGAATTCTCCCCGCATTTGAATTGTTCCGGTGCCCGGGTTGACTTGATTGTCGACAAAATTGAGCACCCCTTGATGCTTGAAGGAGTTTTCATTGGCGAGTTTGATCCATAAAGGCCACTGCACCTCGGATAGTTTTCGCTTATCTGTCCCACCCCGTTCTTTCCGATTTTCAGCCTGGGCTCTTAACAAGGTTCGTTCATCGACATCGAAATAGACGTGGATCGGGTTGGTGCTGACGACGGTGGTTAACGGTTGGCCGGTAATGGAGACTGCGGAGACCAGGTTGCCTTTGGTGATGTTGGCTTTGCTCACCCGTCCGGAAATGGGGGAAATGACTTTGGTGAACTTCAGGTCAAGATCCGCCTGGCGATACGCCGCTTTGGCAGCGGCAACGTTGGCCCGACTGACCGCTTCGTCAGCGATGACCGATTCCAGTTGATCTTTGGTGACGGCACCTCGTTCATTGAGTTCCTTGTTGCGGGCAAGGTCTGCTTGAGCCCGGGTAAGTGCGGCTTCTGTTTTCTGCACTTCGGCATCGGCGGCATCTAACGCGGCTTGATAAGGACGTGGGTCGATTTCAAACAGAACTGTTTCTGCCTCAACCTCTTCTCCTTCCTCAAAATTGATTTTGTCCAGATACCCCGAGACCCGCGCCTGGACATCAACCTGTTCGGCGGCCTCGGTTCGCCCTGTGAATTCGGCAAAGTCGGCGAACTCCTGCTGCACAGGATACGCAACCGTCACTTCTGGCGGTGGCGTCTCGGAGAGCGGGGTTGGTTTGCGCTCGCATCCGACAATCATGGTACAGGAGAGTAGCAGCGCCATTCCCCGAATGATCGAATGGGGGGCGGAGAGGAGTTCAGCAGTCATTCTCATCAATCCTGTATTCAGTTATTTTCTTCGATAGGAGAAGTCATCCGTTCCGGGCACCTTATTGAACATTGAACAAGAGGCTCACTGGGGACATGAATATTGGATACTATAGTCGATTATGAGCTAAAAATCTTTCTTCAGTCGAGTGAAATCCAGAGGGACGTGCACTCTTTCGTCGTGGATCGGGCTCAATGGAATCGCTGTTTTTTGAGTGGGGGAGTTCTGTTTGGCGATTGCAACTCGTTCCCCGTATGACATAATGAATTCCGTAAAACTGTATTCACTTTTCTCATTGCCGCATTTTGAACCGTCTATCAATAGAGATTGAGGAACTTCGCATGAGTGCTTCGTTACGTCTGTTATCCCTGCTTGGGCTGGCCAGCTTTGTTTGCTGCCTGATGGCATCGAATCGGGATTTGTCCGCCGCTGAACCGGAAGTAATCAAGGTCGGCATCATCGGGCTCGATACCTCGCACGTGCCCAGTTTCACCAAAACTTTCAATCAGGACGACTCTGAAGATGTAGCCGGGTTCAAAGTGGTGGCCGCCTATCCTAAAGGAAGCACGGTGATTGAATCCTCTTACACTCGTATTCCCCAATACACGGAACAGGTGAAAGAGATGGGGGTCGAGATTGTCCAATCGATTGACGAACTGATCGAGAAAGTCGACGTCGTCATGCTCGAAACCAACGATGGTAACCCGCACCTCGAACAAGTGATTCCCTGTTTGAAAGCGGGTAAGCGAACATTTATCGACAAACCTATCGCCGGTTCTCTAGCCGATACACTGGCAATTTTCAAAGCTGCCGAGATCTACAAGACCCCGGTCTTTTCATCTTCTTCGTTACGATTTGCACCCGGTGCTCAAGAAATTCGTAATGGATCAATCGGAGATGTTCTCGGTTGCGATGCTTACAGCCCCGCTTCTCTCGATAGCACTCATCCTGACCTGTATTGGTACGGTATTCATGGAGTGGAAACGTTATTCACTTGTATGGGGCCTGGATGCAAATCGGTAGTGCGTACTCAGTCGGAGAACTTCGAAGGGGTGACCGGTCTTTGGGAAGGTGGCCGCATTGGAACCTTCCGCGGAATTCGTACGGGTTCTTCAGGTTACGGTGGGCAGGCGTTTGGAACGAAAGGAATTCGTGAGATTGGCAAGTACGGCGGATATCGTCCACTGGTCGTCGAGATGGCGAAATTCTTCAAAACGGGTGAAGCTCCCGTCGCTGACCGCGAGACGATCGAAATTTACGCATTCATGGAAGCGGCTGATGAATCGAAACGTCAGGGAGGTAACCCCGTCACGTTGGAAGAGGTGATTAAGAAAGCAGAACCTGAAGCAGACGCTCGCCTAAAAGAGCTGGGCGTGATTAAGTAAGGTTCTAAGTTAAGTTAAACTTAAAAACCTCAGTCGACTTAAGGCCGACTGAGGTTTTTTTTATGTTTCCAGTTGCGTGATATGTTGGATCAATACTTAACGTTATCCGGATCCCAGATCGTTGCCCCAATGAAACGCAAATCCTGACCTGCTGTGTGGTAGTAATAGATTGTGACCAGTTTTCCATCGGGTCGTTTAACTGTGCGGGGATAACCGATATCCCAACTGGCAGAGTCGGCTCGGAGGATCAACTCGCGACCCCAGGTCTGTCCATTGTCATCAGAGACTTTGGCACGAATCCCGTAGGGAGCGCGACGGACACCATAAGCCATCGCAAGTCGGTTGTCGTCGAGTCGCGTGAGCGTCGCCGGATTGCCTGCGTTGTGAATAGTTTCGTCTTTCAGTTCGTACCAGGACTTCCCTTTATCAGGGGAGAGAAAGGTTTCCAGCCACCACTGTTTTTCTCCATCAATACGACCCCCTCGACGTATGATGCTGAGGTAACTGTTCTCGTTCAGGGCGACAGTGGCCGGCATAATGGCGTAACCATAATCCTGTGCTGGCTCCTCCATGATCCAACCGACAAGATTCCAGGTCAGCCCACCGTCGGTGGTTCGCATACAGAGAGGTTGTCCTTCTTTACCATTCTGTTTCGAAGCTGCGGTGAAGGCAGTAACCTGCCGTGGACCTTCGATGATGTAATCAGTTCGAGATAACAGCTTTGGACGTCCGAAGGTAGGCAAAGCATATGGACCAGCCCAGGTTTTCCCCCGATCCAAAGAATAAAAGATGTCGCCTCCTTTGAGGTTAATCGCGATGTCCGGGTTACTGAAGTCGATTGGTTCGGTCAGTTCGTGTGATTGGTTCTCATCGAGGGTGTAGACTTTGTCTTCGATGGTCCAGGTTTCTCCACCATCCAGACTGCGAGCCTGACGGGTAATCGAGGGATCTTCACTGGAGATATCGTGACCTCCTTTGGGATTTTTTTGGTGAGCACCATCGGTGAAGCCGACGAGGATTTCGTTGTCCCAGGACCAGATCCCAAAGTTCGCCGGCCAACCTGCAAATCGGCCTTCTTGCTGGAAGACGACGACATTTTTGATGTCTCGGGTTTGAGCGGATAGAGAACTTGTTAAGAAGGTGAAGGCACAACAAAGAGCTAAAGTGAATATTCGCATGAAGCCGCTTTCCGGGATGGGAGGAGTGGACGAAGGGTGATGTCGGAAAGGGGCTCCCTCTCTTTCCAGACAGACAGTTCAAGGCGGGCGATCCTTCAATGGCCTCTTCGTTTATAAACGGCGGTACGAGGAGAATCAATTCGGTGATCGAAGATTCAGTGGTTTTTCGGCTGAGGCTGGTAGAAATGGTTCCACTTGATACCACCAAAAAGCAGCGACTTCCCGACCGATCGATAAGGCTTGTTCTTCCAGAGAGACGGGATCTTTTGCCGGAACGGTGTCGCAATCCAGATCGGTTCGTTCAGCAACAAACTGGATACGGGGGAGGTGATAAAAATCACTGACTGCCAGCACGCGCGGTTTATTTCCATTTGACGAATTAGTGGCGGCTTGTTGCGCGAAATATTGGTTGATGTTGGTGAGAGTTTCGCTCGTGCTCCAACCACGGTCATCGATCAATAAAGCCGATTCCGGTACACCTGCTTCCACCGCGAGCTGCTTCATCACCATTGTTTCGTGTTGTTCTCCCTCACCTGATCCTCCAGAAAGAATTAGTACAGGGGCCAATCCAGATTGGTAAAGCTCAATGCCGGTCAAGACTCTATTCCGTAACGCGGGAGAGGGGGTCCCATCGGCGTTGGCTCGACAACCGAAGACCGCAATCGCATCGGCCTGCTGTCGGTGTTCGATATATCCGTAACAAAACATTTGCGCGATCGGGAATGTGATCAGGCTGAGAACCAGCGTGAATAACACGAGTAGAAAATCGCGGCCTTTGTTGAGAGAAGAATTGCAGGTTTTCCAAAAGCCGGCGAAGACGACGGCCAGCATCGCCAGCAGATGTAAAGGGAAGGCAACCGGAAAGCTTGTCTGAAGCTGTCCCAGTTCCCGCGCGAGGTAATACTGATAGGTCGTGTAACCCAGGAAGCCAGCCCAGGTCAGTAACAGCAAAGTGGACAGTAAACGAATCGGTCCCGGCAGATTGGGTTTCATAGAAAAGATCAGCAGGACGGCGCTACAGGTTGCCAGAAATCCTTTTGCTTGTTGTGTCGTTAAAGGGGAAAGTGGGCTCCACCAATGTCGGGAACTATCAATTCCAAATTTCATGTCCGTCACTAGGCTTAGCAGAAGATAGACACCGAGAAACAGAGCCACCCCACGGGAAATCGCCAGCCAGCCGGGGGCGGATTCGAATTCTGGAAGAGGAGATCCCTGGTAAGGCTGGATTGGTCGTCGAGGTTGTCGTGCGTTTTGTTGTCTTGAAGCGGGGGCGCGACGAGGAGAAGTACTACTTCCTCGGCGCGATCCTGGAGTACGCGTCGTAGTTGCGCGTGGCTCGGGCGGTTTCGGCTGGGCGGTACTGGCGCGCGAGGCACCGGCATGAGAAGCGATTGTGCGCGAAGGTCTTGCGGAACCTGCCGGAACAGCTTGGGCAGGTGCACGGGTGGGACGACCAGAATTTGAGCGGGAGGAATCCATTCCTGAGTCTCCGGTGAATTTGGACAAGACTAGATCGCATCACATATTTATCACAGCGGATGCAGGCGGCGCAAAACTACGTTTGGAAGGAGATTTTGCGTTCAAAAGCCATCATGCTTTTCTTGGACAAGATCTAGATCTCAATCATACTGGACCCGTTTCCGTATTTGCCAGACTTTTTTGACCGATTTGTAGTAGCTCTTCCAAATCAGCCAGGCAAGTTTCAATAGAGGCAACTGCCTGTTGGAAGTTGGTATGCGTTGAAATCTGAACAGCCAGATCGCGAAATTCATCAACGACTTTTCGAAAGCGGCCCAACTTCTTTTTAAGCATCTTGAAGTATTCTTGAGGATCTTCGACTCGTGAGTCAACCGCCATGCTGATGTCGAACACACCGCGAACGATGATCATCAACTCCGGATAATCTTCGACTTCTTCACCATGTTTAATGAAAGTCCGAACCATCCACGCGTGGGAGAGTACCTGTTGACAGCGTTCCACGACCTGGGCTGACGTAAGATTGTCCGCATACCACATGGGCAATTTTCCGGTTCCTGTTTTCAGTCGCACTTAATTTAAGGATATTCAACAAGGGAAAAAACGTCTTTATCTTGTAGCATGCGACGTCCGTTCAGTCCGCAGAGTTCAATGATAAAGGCGCAACCGACAACAGTTGCTTCGGCCCGTTCGGCCATCTGGATACAGGCGCTCATGGTGCCCCCTGTGGCCAGGAGATCATCCAGCAGCAGGACCCGGTCTCCCGGAAGCAGGGCGTCGGTGTGCATTTCAAGAGTATCGGTCCCGTACTCCAGTTCATAATGAAATGAGTGCGTATCAAAGGGGAGTTTGCCCGGTTTGCGGACTGGGATGAACCTGGCTTTCAGGGCCAGCGCCAGAGGTGCGGCGAAGATAAAACCACGAGCTTCGGCACTCACGATCGCGGTGACCTGTTTGTCCTGGTACTGTTCAACCAGCCGGTCAATGGCTTCTTGAAAAGCTTCCGGACTGGCCAGGAGGGGGGTGATATCCCGGAACAAGATACCCGGTTTCGGAAAATCGGGAATATTACGGATATAGTTCTGCAGATCGAGTTGGCTGGTCATGAACAAAATACCTGGATAAGAGGGACATGCGGATCGGATCGATTATTGATAATTGAATCCGAATTGTCACGTCGATTCAGGCGGGAATTACGGGCAAGTCTGCTCGTTTGGTCTGTAACAACCGCAGAAATAAGAGGACTCACCCCGGATGGATCTGCATTCAGACCCGAATTTCTCCCAATTTGCTCCTGCGATCCCCTTGCCCCTGCATTATGATGGAGAAGAATCAACGGTCACGTCTCTAGCTTATTGTGTAGTCGAGATCGGTAGATTGTTCCTACCATTTATCCTTTCTGTTTCCGGTTCCGGATTTTCTTCCAGCGAGTCAGACATGTCTTTATTGTTTTCCTCACGTCGTTATTGCGCGGTCTTGTTCCTGATTACCCTGCTGACCAGCTTTTCTTCGGGAGACAAACTTTTTGCCGGTCCGAGTACTGCCGATCCCAATCGCGTGTTTGAAGTCCAGTACAATGAGATGAGTCAACAGTATTGGGATCGCTCCAAAGTGGCGATTGATATCATCTTAATGGTGACCCGCAAAATTGAAGATGCTCAAGCAACCGGAAACCTGAACGTTGTTCCTCCTCGAGAAGTAAGCGAGGCTTACGCCATGGTGGAAGAGCTCGCGTTTTGCGCCGGAAAGTTGAATATTTTGGGGGAGCCTTGTGCTCGTCATTTCAGCCTTTTTTCAGAAGATGCCAAGGGAATTCTACTCCGATTTATTCGGGATTACCTGGAGCTGCCCAACGTTAAAGATCGACTTTACAGCAAGAAAAGTCAGACCGAGCTGAAGCGACTCATCAAAGCACAAGTCAGCGAAGTGACCAAGCTGCAGGGGATGATCCGTCGCCAGGAATGGCAGCAACTGGACGAGAAGGTTCACGAGATCAGCTTGAAGATCTGGCGATATCTTTGTTGGTATCCAGATGAAAAAATTACGGATCCGGTACTGGTACAGATTTTTAAGTTGAGACCAGATTACGCGGACCAGATCAATGCCGAATTCAAAATGAAGGCGGACGAAGTATTGACGGAATTAGCGGCTCAGTACGTTCCGCCATTTACTTCTGTGCTGGAAAATATGAATTCTGCTGTGGAGATGATCGCAAAGAACGGGAAGGTTTCCTGGAATAACCAGGAGATGGCGGGTCCCGAATGGATTACAAAGTTCACGGAACAAGTTAAAAACACCCAGGTGGAAGCCTTGAAATACAAGGGTATTCAGGTGTCGCATATTGTCTCCAACCCGGATGCAGAAGCCTCGTTGGAGACGGTCACCTCCGCTCAGCGAAAATTTATCACGGGCGTTATTGACGGATTTGCGAAAGCGATTCAGAACGATGCGGCACGCGTTTCTGGAATCGAAGCGGAAACGCTGTACCGGGAGTATTTGGCTTCCTTGACCGAGTTTCTTTCATTACTCGAAAATGACGAGTTGGCCCAACCGATTAATGAGGCCATGCGAGAGTTGGCCGGGAAATCGCAATCATTCTCACGTGATGTCGCTAAATACACAGATGCAACGGGAGATTTATTGCGGTGGCGAAAACGAATGGCGACGGCTCGCGCACAAGCGTGGCAGACGAAGGAAGGGTATGTATCGTTTGAGGATTTGCTTAAATCGGAAAAAATTGGCAAACTGGAGCGTTCACGTGGAGAAGATATTGAGATCGACGTGCGGACCTGGCTTGATGAACTCAATTTTATGAGGGAGAAGTTTGTCGATCCCGAAAATCCCAAGCTGGTGTCGGTTGATAATTTGGTCCTCTCCGAACAGAAACAGCAACTGTTTTCTCCAGTTCAGAATTTGTATTGTGCTACCGTTGAAGTTCCTAAAGCGGCCTCACAAGAGTTGGCGCAACTGATGGCCGATTTACAGGCGAATTCAAGCGGTGCCTATCCACTTACCCTGGAGGCCCAGTTGGCGGTCTATCGTGCCCTGCATTACGACTACGCTCAGGCAGGAGGGGTTTTAACGGAGGTCGAATTTGAAGGAAGGGTTACCCAGTTTGCCAAGTGCGATTCCAGTGACATGGCACGGGAACGTTTGTCGCGGTTTGAGGAAAAAATGAATTGGGAATTACTCCAGTTACGGAACATCAGCATTAGCCATATCAAACCGAAGTGGGTTCGCACCGACTACTTCTTTGCTGATGTTGAAGACTCGCCCTAGGTGCCGCTAATTATCCATTTTCCGCTTAGGTGAATTCGATTTGGTCCTCAGGCCAAGTTTGATTGATCTCATCGGGAGGAATATGCCGAATAGTCGTATTGTGAGGCTCCGCTTACACACGGGTTCCCTCACAGGTGCATGAAAAACGGATTTTTGCACCCCTGTCTCCCCTAAGTTTCCTGTTTTTTCAGGATGGGGAGTTCGGCCCCGATTCGATCGCGATGAATGGATTCCTCGTCATGACCTTGAGACGACTGTTATTCGCTTTTTTAGTGATGGCAACTCCCTGTGGTGTTTCAATCGCCCAGGAACAAAGCACCTCTGGGCCCCAGTTTGCACCACTGGAGTCCCAGGTCCCTGCGGCCCTTGCCAGTAAAAAGCCCTCCTTCAGCTACTATTCTGTAAGCGGTGCGGTGGCCAGGCCGGGAGTCTACGAGTATGACCGCGAATCAGTCACCGTTGGAGAACTCGCCCAAAAAGCGGGTTGCTTAACCGAGGTCGAAGCGGCCATCGTCCGCCCTTTGACCCAAGAGCAAGTTGAAACCCAGCGAAAACTTCCCAATGTACAGCTACCGCCAATTCCCCTACTGCAATCATCGCGATTCGTTTATCTACCGGAAGACAAAGTCTTTCCCGGTGAATTGGTCGTCTTTCGTCCGAAGAATCCCAGCATTCAACAGACAGCCCATCAGGTTTCCTCTATAAATCCTAACGGGAAAGTCAGCCTGATCCTGGCCAACTTAATCGGACGCCCCATTCATGCATTGATCAATCCCGATCAGGCGAATGTATTCAGTATCGCCAGTTACCTGGGAATCTCTCCCGATCTGGTGGAAAAAAATGCGGTGATCGTTCTGCGATCTCGGCAAACACAGGCTGGCGCCAACTCAGGCCAGATGATGGCTACGGAGCCACTTCCCTCCGGTACAATCCTGTTGTTCGACCCGTCGCTGGTTCAACTCGAAAAACTGAATACAGAATCGATTGAACAACTGACGCAATCACAAAAGCCGATTCGTGTTGCCTCCAAGCCAAACGAAGAGAGTCGCACTGATGTTCCGCAAAGTGATTTGATGACGGAATTTCAGGAATCAGAATCAGTTCATGC
>JAGQQC010000309.1 GCA_020426395.1 Planctomycetaceae bacterium | reverse complement strand
GTGTTCGGGAAAGTCGAAGCGATCGGAGAGAATGTCACGCACGTGAAACCGGGAGACTACGTCACCTGTACTGTTCGTCGTCCCGGAGAATCGATTTATGACAGTATTGGTCGGTCGGACATTACCAGTGAAGAAGTCTATTACGAACGAGGGATCAACCTGCTGCACGGTTATCTGACCGAGTATTTTGTTGATGACGCTGAATTCATTGTTCGTATTCCGGTCGGTCTACGGCATCTGCATGTTCTCGCCGAACCGATGAGCTGTTCCGCCAAAGCGATCCACCAGGCCTATGAGGCCCAGAAACGTCTGCAGGTCTGGGAACCCAAAACCGCGTTCGTCATGGGGGCGGGGCAGATTGGTTTACTCGCCACTTTGATTTTGCGACTCAGAGGATTGCAAGTTTACACGTTTGCCCGAGGTCCGGTTCCGAACCTGAAAGCGGAAATCGTTGACGGGATGGAAGCAACCTATGTTAGTACTCGTGAACAATCGATTGATGATGTCATTCAAGAATCTGGGAAACCGGATATTATCTTCGATGCGACGGGGAATAGTTCCGTCTCGTTCGGGGCCATGGAACATCTTAATCTAAACGGCGTCCTCATCTGGACAAGCATCACCGGCGGCAAGGAATTGCATCAAACACCTGCTGACAAACTGAACCTCGAATGGGTTCTCGGCAACAAGATGTTAATCGGATCCGTGAATGCGAACTTCCGGCACTTCGAAATGGGGATTGCCGACCTGGCACTTGGAGAGATGACGTACCCGGGAGTACTTGAAAAAATCCTGACGAATCCGGTGGAAGGACTCGAACAGTACGGAGAAATGATGCGGTTACTGGTCGACGACCCCGAGGCACTCAAGGTTTTCGTAAACGTGGCTGAGGATAATTAACTTTATCCTCAAGAACATTAACCCCTCAAGAACTTAACCGAGATCGGTGATGATCGTACCGGTACTCAATTGCCGCTCAACTTGTTGAAATTCGTCGTAATAGGTCCGGTGAGGATCAATGCCGAGGTGATGCAGTATCGTTGCCGAAAGATCAGCGGGGGTGACCGGTTTATCATCCACATAACCGGCCGTTTTATTTGTCGCGCCATAAACCTGCCCACCACGTACGCCTCCCCCAGCCAATAACGCCGTGAAGGCGTGCGGCCAGTGATCGCGACCGGTTGGTTCGGTCATACCGTTCTGCGTGATGAGACCAATGCGGGGTGTCCGTCCAAACTCACCTAATGCGACCACCAGCGTTGATTCAAGCAACCCTCGATCCGCGAGATCGGCCACCAGTGCGGAGTACGCTCTGTCGAATACGGGACAAAGACCGTTTTTCAACTTGTTAAAGTTATCGTTATGGGTATCCCAGTGGGGCGAGACCTTATCGTGCCTGGAGTCGTCATCCCAATTGACCGTTACGAGCGGAATTCCATTTTCTACAAGGCGACGAGCCATCAACAGGCTTTGTCCGAACTTGGTCTTGCCGTACCGCTCGCGGAGAGGTTCCGGTTCACGATGAATCGCAAAGACATTTGAATCGGCTGCATTCCGAATTAACTGCCAGGCGGTTTCGTAATTTTGATGAAGTTGTGGTGCCGGATTGGCTTGGGCTATTTTTCGCGGAGTATACTGATCCAGTCTCGACCATAATTCAGCTCGACGGGTAAATCGGTCCGCGGTCACATCCTCGGGTAACTGAACCCCCTGCACTTCAAAGTCGGCCTTACTCATATCACCTTGAATCAGAAACGGATTCCAGTTCTCTCCCATGCGTCCGCCGGTCTGACCCGCAATACGTTTATCCTGTCCAACAAACTGACTATACCAGGGAAGAACAGCCGCTGGAGGTAAACCATTTTCTGATTTCCCAAAGCGGGTAACCATTGAACTGATAGAAGGCCAGTCTTCTGGCCGGGCTTGATCAGTAACCGGCGGGCCGAAATAAGCGCGTCCGGAATAAATCTCACTACAAGCCGGACCATGCACATTCATTTTGTGGGTCATTGAACGTAACAAACAAAACTTGTCCGCTTCCTGCGTCATGAGAGGAAGATGTTCGCAAAGTTCCATACCCGGAACTTTCGTCGCGACCGGCTTGAAGTCACCCCGAATTTCTGCGGGGGCATTCGGCTTCATATCCCAAAGATCAAGCTGGCTGGGACCACCGAATAAAAAGATAAAAATGCAGGAGCGATAAGGTGTCTCGGAGCCCACTACATGCGACCGTTCCTGAGCCTGTAATGATTTTAAGGTTGATAAACTGGCCAGATTTAGTCCTAATAGGGACAGTGCACCCACTTGTAGTGTTTCTCGACGGGAAAAGTTATCTTTGCCAGTCATAGTTTAACCTCGTATTACTGAGATCTTGCTAGCATTTCCACTGGTATTTAACGCGGGCCCTGCGTAGAGCAGTTAACGGGTTGGTCGCAAAATTATCTCTACAATCGAACTTTAAGAATTTGGTATAAGTCGTTTATAAAGGTAAACTTAACCTTGATGAAGGTGCGATGCATCGATCATCTTCGGTATTTATCTCACATCAGATGACCCCTCACTTCAAGTCAATTCAGACTCTGTTATACCAAATTTCTCCTGAGTTCCATCACTTCTTATTAGACTGTCAGTCTGTTTTCGGGAGATTGCAACCATGCTGATCGATTCCAGTACAAAAAAACTCCGTCCCGGTACGGCACGCCGTAGGCGCGAAATTCTTGATGCCGCCCTGGAATGCTTCTTGAAATGGGGGGTTGAGGGAACGAGTATCGAACAGATTCGGAAACTTTCCGGTGCCAGCCACGGCAGTATTTATCATCTCTTTGATAGTAAAAATGAGATCGCCTGTACCCTTTTCCTGGAAGGGGTTGAAAAATACCAGCAACTGATGCTGGAACGAGTTCGCGATGCTGATACGGCTCATCTGAAAATGGAAGCCATGATCCGCACGCACCTCCAGTATTCGTACGATAACCCCCCTCTTGCCATTTATCTTTCCCGGATGGGATTTTCGGACTTAATTGATTCAATCGAATCGCAATACCGTATCCTCCGCGGAAAATTCGTAGAATCGATTTACAACGAATTCAGACCATTCATCAACAATGGCGAACTACTGAATCTGGACAGCTCCTACTACTTCTGCCAGATCACCGGCCCCTGCTCACAACTGGCCCGAGCCTGGCTGACAAAACAGACAAACCAGGAAAACCCTATTGATTACATCGAGAAGTTTACCCAGTGCGCTTATAACTCTCTGAAAGATCCCGAAGGCAATCCTGGGAAGCGACATCTACCCTTCGATTAACGGCCAGCATGAAAGACCGCGATCGAGATAAAAAAACGGGTACCAGAGGAAATGTTCCCTCCGGCACCCGTTTTTCTTTTCAATGTCTTATCGATGAAGACGATTCATTAATTCAGCGGTCCGACGAGTTCAACCAGGTTTCCATCCGGGTCGCGCACGATCGCAAGGACCATGTTGTTACCACTTCCTCTGGAAATATCGGTCGGGCCGTTGGCAATCGGTTTGACATCATACTCGGCAGCGTTTTTCAATACTTCGCTAACGTTGGTCACATGCAACGTCATATAACTCATTCCGAGCGTGCTGTTAATATACTCCAGGTTCTGTTTCTGAGGTGCTGTTCCCTCAACTTGCATCAGCTTGACTTTCGTCGCTGTGCTCTCTTTTCCCAAGGTCATCACCTGCACCGTTAACGGTTCGTTTTTGGTCAACCCCGCCTCCCGGGCGATATCCGTCGAAACATTAAACGAGGAAGCGGCATTCATTCCCAAAACATCTCGATAAAAAGCAACCGATTTATCAATATCGCTGACGACGATTCCAAAATCGACTGTCGTCGTTCTGAACCAGGTTTTCTCTACATCATCCCCCACGCTATCTTTTCCATGAAACCAGACAACGACTCCAGCAAGTAGCATGAATGTGATAATCAGATTACGGCGCATACTCAGTTCTCCTGATGTAATTCTAGGGATGATATAAAAAGCGAACAGATCAGAAATTGATTATGCCGCAACAAGACAGCCGAAGACCAGTCCCTGTAGAGGGACTTCCCTTTCAAATCGACAATTATTAAGATCAGCTACTGAAATCTATCCACACCAACAGGGAGATTTTTCTCTTCCTGAATTCCTGGTTACGGGTACAGGAATGAGTTCATGAGACCAAAAAAACCGAAGCCCCCCAAGCCCGTCATTGGTTGGCGGGAATGGATTGCCCTACCCGATCTGGGAATTGATCGGATCAAGGTAAAGGTCGATACCGGTGCGCGCTCTTCCTCTTTGCATGCGTACGATCTTCAGTACTTCGAGCGTCGCGGTACTCGCTACGTGCGGTTCAAGGTTCATCCTCTGCAACGGAAAACGCACGAAATTGTCACCACCGAAGCGGAAGTCATTGATGTCCGTTCCGTTCGCAGTTCGAGTGGCAAAGCAAGTAAACGCCCCGTCATCCTCACAAATATCATTTTGCTGGAACAAACCTGGCCTATCGAACTGACCTTGGCCAACCGGGATGAAATGGGTTTCCGCATGTTGCTTGGACGGGAAGCTTTCCGCGGGCGTTCTTTAGTTGATGCTGGAAAATCCTACTACAGCGGGGGGAACCGGCGGACAAAAAAGGAAAAGAAACGATAAATATCTCATTAATACTGATGCGTACACCTGCTTCGGAAGACGGACACTTGAATTTGACTATAATGTGTACTGTATCCTGACCCCTTCCTTGATTAGCTTACTTGTTTTCTTTTTCCGATACTGGAAGAACCAAATTAGCTGAGTTTCTTCTGTCACATTTCGGAACATTCACCACAGAAGGTTTAAGGTCGATTTAATGAAACTTGGTATTCTCTCTTGTAGCCCTCGATGTTACAGCACAAAACGTCTGGTCGAAGCGGCCAAACAACGAGGTCACAAGGTTAAAGTTCTCAATACACTTCGATTCGCAATTGATCTGAAAGAAGGAGAACCGGACCTCTTTTATGGTCAAAAACATCTTTCTACTTACGATGCTGTCCTTCCCCGTATCGGCGCCTCGATAACGTATTTCGGTACGGCTGTGATTCGACAATTCGAACAGATGGATGTTTTCGCCGCGAACTCCTCTGCCGGGGTGACCAACTCCCGCGATAAACTCCGCTGTCTGCAAATACTCTCTAAGCATCACATCGGGATCCCGCAGACAACTTTCGTGCGAGACAAAAAAGATGTCCTTCCAGCCATACAACGTGTGGGAGGCGCCCCCGTGATCATCAAACTGCTCGAAGGAACACAGGGGATCGGTGTCCTGCTGGCCGAGACCGTTAAATCGGCAGAGTCGATTATTGAACTCCTGCAAAGCCAGAAACAGAACGTCCTCATTCAAAAATTCGTTTCCGAAAGCAAAGGAAAAGATATCCGCGCCTTCGTCGTAGGTGACCGAGTGGTGGCCGCCATGCGGCGGATTGCCCAGGGACAGGAGTTCCGCAGCAATGTTCACCGTGGAGGGATGACTGAGCCGGTAGTGCTCGACGAAACCTACTGCGAGACGGCCGTGCGAGCCGCTCAAATCATGGGGTTGAGAATTGCTGGTGTAGACATGCTCGAGGGCAAAGACGGTCCCCAGATCATGGAAGTGAATTCTTCACCCGGCCTGGAAGGAATCGAACGGAGCACCCAGCTCGATGTTGCCGGAGCGATCATCGATT
>JAGQQC010000308.1 GCA_020426395.1 Planctomycetaceae bacterium | reverse complement strand
AGCCAAAAAAAATCCCCAGCGGTTTTTCTCCGCTGGGGAATCTTTGTCGGTTGCTGGTTAGGGATCGGATACCTGTGGTTGGTTGTTCTTCCGCGTGAAAGTGCTTCCGAAGAAAGTCAGCAGCAATGGATCGAATGGAACGAGAAAGGGATCGATCCGTCCGCGACTTACTATTCCGAGCTGGAATGCCATACCCGGATTTTATCTCGTTGGAAAGAACAACAAGCTCGTCACGACTAACCCGCGTGATGACCGGGTCCGACCTCGGGGAAGAGCAACAGGGCCTTCTTCCCGAAGTCGGCTTAATGAATCGTCTATTACGGAGTAATACGGCCCAGGTAACTGTGCAGTTCCTGGTATCCCTTACTCAGCTCTTCCGGCGTATTGTCTTTGCAGGCCTGTTCGAGACGAGCCGCAATCACGGAGAGATCGGGGAAACCATATCCTCCACCAGCCCCTTTCAATTGATGGGACAGTGTTTTCAGTTCTTCCATATTTTGAGTATTGAAGGCTTCTTCCAGACGTTGACGTCGAACTGGGATTTCCTCAGTAAACATCTCCAGCAGTTCTGCAAAATCTTCGTCGTCAGCATACTCAGAACGGACAGGTTCAAGGTTTTGGGCGGAAATCATCTAAGATTCCTCCTGATTACATCAGAATTCGAGTGGGTATGAGAAGAATTGTTCCATCGCTCCAAAAGAAACGCAGTCCGTCCGGCGAATCCATCTCAGTCTCTATACGTCCCTGTAAATGATACAGGTTTCGGGCATCAGTAGATTTCTGAGTCCAATTAAAACATAGCTGACGATTCTAAATTCGGCAGCAACTTCTTCGACTGGAGCCAGTAGAACCTGCTCCTGGAACCCAGCCCTGCACTTCTTCCGTTTTTCACAGTTCGGCTTAGAACAATCATTCCGGTTATTCCACTTTTGTACCGTCACGGACATCGGAGCAGACCCTCTCTCGCTCGCAAATGAGGTTTTCTGGCAGACAAGGGGCCCCTGGATTCATTACAATCGGAAAAATGATTGTTATCCGTTTCTCAGACCGGAATTGACTATTTTTGTGCCGGATGTTTTCCCTGCCCGTTGAGAACTTGCATGTCGTATCGCATTCCCCGCTGCCGAGTCCTTCCCCTTCCTGACCATCAAGTCTCCTTTGAAATTGATCGGCAGGAACGTCTTCGCTGGCATTTCGGCCCACAATATTCGCGTCCCTTCATTTATCCGTTTTACGGCCCCAGTCGCATTTCATTGACCCGTATGGGACACCCGGGAACGGTCAGTCATGATCATCATCGCTCAATCTGGTTCGCACATCCCAAAGTGATGGGGATGAATTTCTGGAGTGAGAATAACGATCAAGGAACCTACTGCCGACAACAGGCGTGGCTCGCTTATGAAGACCGGGATGACGAAGCCCGAATGGCAGTTCAAATCGGCTGGTTTGATGGACACGATGCCGCCCCGTTGATCGAACAGGATCTGGTACTCGCAGTGCGGACAACTTCGGCAGAGGAAACCGTACTGGAACTCCAGACAACATTTCGTCCAGTCGCAGAAACCTTGGAGCTGGGAGAGAGCACACTTGGTCCGCTCGGAATCCGGGTCTCGGCAGAACTTTCTGAATATTTTGGAGGAGGGCAATTAACGAACACCCACGGCGACCAGGGAGAAACCAACATCTTTGGGAAACCCGCGAATTGGGTGGACTACAGCGGTCCCGTACAGAATGACGAGCAGGAAGGGATCACCTGTTTTTATCATCCGGAGAACATTAACGCGCCCGTCGGTTGGCACGTCCGAGAGGACGGCTGGATGTCGGCATCTGTCTGCGGAAAGAGTCCGTTACTATTAAAACGATCAATGCCTACCACTTTGCGATATCTGCTGTGGGCCCACGCGGGAACCGTCGACAAAAACAACGCCGATACCTTGTTTGAACAATTCGCCCAAACGAAGCCCTACGTAGTCAAACCAGCCTCAACCCGCCATCGGGAGTTTGAAATTCATCGGAGCAAAAACTCGAGCACCGATGTTTGATTTCTCTGAAGGCTGATTTTTCCACCGCGAAATCCTGTTTGTCATTTGTCTCCTCTCCATAACTAGTTAGACTGAACAAACTTGATTGTCTCCGTAAACAGATAAGTTTGTGGGAAGCCTCTTCGACTGATGAGTATCGATACCCCGACGACCGATAATCCCTTTCGGAATGAACCACTCAGCCTGGATTATGCGGTTGAAACTCCCGAGACGGTTGTCCTGCATTACCAACTGGCAGGACCTGCCGTACGGATGATGGCCTATATGCTTGATTTTATCATTCGAGCAACCGCCACCTTCGTGATTTCGATCATTGTCGAATTTGCAGGCTTGCTCGCTCCCGGATTCGCGATGGGCCTGTTTCTGCTCTGGTTATTCATCAATGGCTGGGGGTATTACGCCATTTGTGAAGGGTTCTTCCACGGAAAGACCATCGGCAAGCATGTGCTTGGCCTGCGCGTGATTCATGAAAACGGACACCCCATCAATTTCTGGATGGCCGTCAATCGCAACTTCATTCGGGCGGTCGATTCCACCCCGCTTTATATCCCCGGATTGATCAGCATGATCTGTTCCCGGAAATTTCAGCGATTAGGGGATCTGACTGCCGGCACAGTCGTGATTACTGAACGTCGCGTGCGCTTACCTCGCGAACCGGTCATTCTGGAAAAGATCGATCCGATCCCGCTGAATCAACTGAACCAATACAAACCCGACGAACAAACGTTGGCCGTCATTGGCGACTTTCTATCTCGACGGGTCGCCGTAGATTACAAACGAGGTCATGAACTGAGTCGTCCATTGGCCCATGAGATGGCGCGCAAGTTTCAGTTTCGGGGAGATCCGGAACTGGTTCGAAAATTCCCGATGGCTTTCATCGCGAGAATCTATGTCACCTTTATCCGGAACGATCAGAATACGGATCCGGAGGCTAGTACAACTCCATCAACAGAGCCCAAAACCAAGCTACCTGTTTTTATCACGACAGAGAATTGGGATGAATAAAAAGACTTTCATGAAAACCCGTCAGCCGGCTTGGGAAGAGTTTTCCGAACTCCTGGCCAAACGGCAGAAGGCGAAAAGATATTACCTCTCCGGAGCCGAGGTTCAGCAATTTTCTACGCTGTACCGCGAGTTGTGTAACGACCTCTCCATGGTCCGTTCCCGAAAGCTGGGAGAAGATCTGGAAGCTTATCTCAACGCCCTCGTCTCCCGGGGACATAACCTGTTTTACCAGTCACCTCCAGTAAATGTCGGACAATTCTGGCACTTCGTGTTTGTCGACTATCCCCGAACATTCCGCGCGAACTGGAAGTATTTTCTACTGGCCTCACTCCTTTTCTTCGGACCATTCCTGTGTTCCTGGGTGGCCGTGCAGATTGAGCCTGAACTGGCTGAGCGCATTCTCAGTTCTGAGCAACTGGAAGACATGTCGACGATGTACAGCGAAGAGTCTGTCGAAGAGCGCCGGGATGTCTCGGTGGTGCAGTTCGGTGAGGAACGATCCGGTATGTTTGGCTTCTATATCTTCAATAATGTGGGCATTGCCTTGCGCACCTTTGCTGGTGGGATTCTATTTGGAGTGGTCACCGTTTACACACTGATATCCAACGGTCTGGTACTCGGTACCGTTTCAGGATTTCTACTGAGCGAAGGACATGGTGACCGATTTCTCAGCTTCATCATTTCTCACGGTTCGTTCGAGTTAACCGCGATTGCCATCGCCGGAGGAGCAGGGCTGATTTTGGGACACTCCATGATTCATCCCGGTCAGCAAACCCGTTTTCAAGCGTTGAAAACACGCGGTGTGGACGCCCTGAAAATCGCCCTGGGAGCTGCAGTGATGCTCGTCGTTGCGGCGTTTCTGGAGGCGTTCTGGTCACCTGCCGATATCCCCAACTTCTTCAAATACACGATGGGCTCAACTCTGTGGTTGGTTGTCGCGCTCTACCTGATGTTTTCGGGGAGAAAATAATGGAACCGCAAGAAACCCGACATCTGATTCCACTGCAACCGTTGACGATCACCCAGGCGATTGATTCTGCATTTTTGACGGTCCGCATGCATTTTCGACAAATCTACCGAATTGTCGTTCCGTTCCTGATTTGTGCGTGCCTACTCGTCTATTACTTGAACCATTTTTTCAACCTCATTTCGCTCATCCTGTTTCCGATCGTCTTTCTTTGTCTCGGTCCTCTGGGTGATCTCCTGATCCGCCGCGCAGCCCACAAGGAATGGATTATTCCGGGCGCGATTACTGCTCAGGGTCGCGAGAAAATCCAATCTGAAAAATTCAGCCGCGTCTTTTTCAGGGCACTTGGAAATCAGTTTCTACTACTATTACTGACGGCCTTACTCCTCTTCCCGGGTTTATTTTACTTTCGCGCAAGCTCTTTCTATGCGGAACGACATTATCTCGATAACCCCGAGTCCAAAATCCAAAAGCGCGTCTGGAAAGAACTCACAAAAGCAGAAGCGATCAGTCTGGAAGGTTGCCTGCTGGGACTGGGACTGTTCTGGGCATTCCTGTCAGGATTACTATTTATATTCATCGATCTGTCCTGCACTCTGTTATTCAGTTTTCCGATTTTTTTCATGCGGTTCGAACAGGATGCCCAACTCGTCTACCTACTGTTTTACGATCCCTACGTGATGGTGACAGTCACAGCCGTAATGCTTTTTACTTTTCCAGTTATCCGTGTCGCCTGGATGTTCTGCTATATTAGTCTGCGTGTTAAGTTCGATTGCTGGGACATCGCAACCAGCATCAACCGGGAAGCCGAACGCCTGCGAATCAGCATGGACAACTAAAACGATCCCACCAACGATGTTGGGCCACATCAACCAGGAAAACAAACCTCAAGTCTGGACTACATTCCTCCACACATCACCACTCGTTTCCATTGATACTATTCGCTGAAGCTTAAGACTATGAATCTCTCCGCAAATTCATCCACGCCAGTCACCCGACGGAAGGGAATTATTCTGGCGGGAGGATCAGGAACTCGCCTTTATCCCGCCACGCGCGTCGTCAGCAAGCAATTGCTCCCGATTTATGACAAACCGATGATCTACCATCCTCTTTCGACCATTATGCTCGCGGGAATTCGCGACGTTTTGATCATCAGCACCCCACACGACCTCCCTCTATTCCAGCAACTGTTGGGGGACGGTTCGCAATGGGGAATAAAACTGGAGTATGCGGAACAACCACGTCCCGAGGGACTAGCCCAGGCATTTCTGATCGGGGCCGATTTCATCGGCGCTGACCCAAGTTGTCTGATCCTGGGGGACAATATCTTTTACGGTCACCGCATGAGTAACTCGTTGAAAGAGGCCTATGCCCAATCGGAGGGAGCGACCGTTTTCGCCTATCACGTTCGCGACCCCAAACGTTATGGTGTCGTGGAAGTCGATTCCGATGGGAATGCGATTTCCATTGAAGAGAAACCCGAAAAACCTAAATCCCATTTCGCTGTCACTGGCCTTTATTTTTATGACAATACCGTCATTGATATTGCCCGAAACTTAAAACCTTCGGCTCGCGGAGAATTGGAAATTACCGACGTGAACCGGGTTTACCTGGAGCGTCAACAATTAAAAGTGGCTCAATTCGGGCGTGGCACGGCCTGGCTCGATACCGGAACCCATGAATCGTTGATCGAAGCGAGTA